>NZ_JBHURI010000035.1:0-43895 GCF_042673425.1 Agromyces sp. NPDC056965
TGGCCGATCGGCCACGGGGCATCCGTCGTTCAGGGGGCGCTAGACCGCCGCGGGCAGCTTGGCCGCCACGAGCTCCGCGATCTGCACCGCGTTCAGCGCCGCGCCCTTGCGCAGGTTGTCGTTCGAGACGAAGAGCACGAGGCCCTTGCCCTCGGGCGCCGACTGATCCTGACGGATGCGGCCGACGTAACTCGGGTCGGTGCCGGCCGCCTGCAGCGGGGTCGGCACGTCGGAGAGCTCGACGCCCGGGGCCGCTGCGAGCAGCTCGGTCGCGCGCTCGGGCGTGATCTCGTTCGCGAACTCGACGTGCAGCGAGAGCGAGTGGCCGGTGAAGACGGGCACGCGCACGCACGTGCCCGCGACGCGGAGGCCGGGCAGCTCGAGGATCTTGCGGCTCTCGTTGCGGAGCTTCTTCTCTTCGTCGGTCTCGAGGTCGCCGTCGTCGACGATCGAGCCGGCGAGCGGGATCACGTCGAACGCGATCGTGCGGGGGAACTTCTCGGCCACGGGGAACTCGACCGCGGAACCGTCTTGCACGAGGGCGATCGCGTCTTGCGCGACGGCGGCACGGGTCTGCTCGAGCAGCTCTTCACCGCCCGCGAGGCCGGCGCCCGAGACGGCCTGGTACGTGCTCACGATGAGTCGTTCGAGGCCGGCCTCGTCGTGCAGCACCTTCAGCACGGGCATCGCGGCCATCGTCGTGCAGTTGGGGTTCGCGATGATGCCCTTCACGGCCTGGTCGATCGCGTGCGGGTTCACCTCGCTGACGACGAGCGGGACCTCGGGGTCCATGCGCCAACCGCTCGAGTTGTCGATCACGGTGACGCCGGCGGCGGCGAAGCGCGGCGCCTGGGCCTTCGAGAGGGTGGCACCTGCGGAGAAGATCGCGAGGTCGAGACCGCTCGGGTCGGCCGTCGAGGCGTCTTCGACGACGATCTCCTCGCCCTTCCACGGCAGCGTCGTTCCGGCGGAACGGGCCGAGGCGAAGTAGCGGATGGAGGCGACCGGGAAGTCGCGCTCCTCGAGCAGGCGCCGCACGACCGCGCCGACCTGACCGGTGGCGCCGACGACGCCGATGTTCACTCCGTTGGTGTTGCCCACGTGCACTCCTCCATCACCCGGCAGCCGCTCGGCCACCGGGAAGCGTTCTTCCATTGTCCCAGCCCGGGCGGCGCCGCCCGGCGGTTCGCGGAACCTTGGCAGGATTGCCGCGGGATCCGCGAGGATTTCGATGGTCGAGCGGATGCGGCATCCGCTCGCCGTTCTTCAGGCGATCAGCGCCCGGTGCCGCCGTGCACGACCGCGTCGTCGTCGCCGTCGAGCTCGAACGCGGAGTGCACGGCGCGAGCGGCGGCGTGCACGCTGTCGGCGCGCGTGACGACCGAGATGCGGATCTCGCTCGTCGAGATCATCTCGATGTTGATGCCCGCCGTGTAGAGCGCCTCGAAGAGGCGGGCGGAGACGCCCGCGGCCGAGCGCATGGCGGCGCCGACGAGCGAGAGCTTGCCGATCTGGTCGTCGTACTGCAGCGAGAGGAAGCCGATGGCCTCCTGCGAGCCGGCGAGGGCCGTGAGCGCGCGCTCGCCCTCGGACTTCGGCAGCGTGAACGAGATGTCGGTGCGGCCGGTCGAGGCGGCGGAGACGTTCTGCACGATCATGTCGACGTTCGCGTTCGTGCCCGCGACGATCTTGAAGATCTTCGCGGCGACGCCGGGCTTGTCGGGAACGCCGACGACCGTGATCTTCGCCTCGGTCAGATCGACCGCGACACCTGCGATGACGGACTCTTCCACAGCTTCTCCTTCGGGAAGGCGCGCGGGGTCGTAGACGACGGTCCCCTCGCTGTTGTTGAACGACGAGCGCACGTGCAGGGTCACGCCGTGGCGGCGCGCGTATTCCACTGCGCGGATGTGCAGGACCTTGGCTCCGGATGCCGCGAGCTCGAGCATCTCCTCGCTCGTGATCTTGTCGAGCTTGCGGGCCTTCTTCACGATGCGGGGGTCGGAGGTGAAGACCCCGTCGACATCGGTGTAGATCTCGCAGACGTCGGCGTCGAGGGCCGCCGCGAGGGCGACGGCGGTCGTGTCGCTGCCGCCGCGGCCGAGCGTCGTGATGTCGCGGGTGTCGCGGTTGAAGCCCTGGAAGCCGGCGACGATGACGATCGCGCCATCGTCGAGCGCTTCGCGCAGCCGCACCGGGGTGACATCGACGATGCGGGCGGCGCCGTGGGTGGCGTCGGTGATCATGCCGGCCTGGCTGCCCGTGAACGAGCGCGCCTCGTGGCCCATGCCCTTGATCGCCATCGCGAGCAGCGCCATCGAGATGCGCTCGCCCGCCGAGAGCAGCATGTCGAGCTCGCGCGGCGCCGGGAGCGGCGTGACCTCGTTCGCGAGGTCGAGCAGCTCGTCGGTCGAATCGCCCATCGCGGAGACCGCCACGACGACGTCGTTGCCGGCCTTGCGGGTCTCGACGATGCGCTTGGCGACCCGCTTGATGCTCTCCGCGTCGGCGACGGACGACCCGCCGAACTTCTGCACGATCAAGCTCACGTGGTCTCCCAGGGGTGGTTTGCTGGCTGCCGCTCGGGTGGCCGGCGCCGGAAGCACCATCATACGGCGGGCCCGCATACCCGCCCGGCTATGTGACGTTCGCCGAGGCGGCGGTAGCGTGTTCCCATGTCGGAGCCGCTTGCGAGCTGGTCGGAGTTCAACGTCGCGATGGTGGGCGCGACCGCGGCCCTCGCGGGCCTGCTCATCGTGGCGATGTCGGTGAACATCGCCGAGATCATGAAATCGGTCACGCTGCCGCCGCGCGCCGCCTCCTCGATCGCGGCGCTCGTGCTGGCGATCACGGCGAGCGCGTTCGGGTTGATCCCCGGTCAGCCCGTCGCGGCCTACGGCATCGAGGTGCTCGTCGCGACACTGCTGGCCGGCCTCTTCCAGGTGCACGCGATCCGGGTGGTCATGCGCGAGGATTTCGTCTCGCCGCTCGATCGGGTGCTGAAGAGCATCGCGGGAGTGCTGCCGGTCGCCGCGTTCCTCACCGGTGCCGTGCTCGTCATCGTCGGCGCAGCCGAGGCCGGACTCATCGCCATGGCGGTCGGCTCGGTGCTCAGCATCGTCGCCGCCCTGCTCATGGCATGGGTCGTGCTCGTCGAGGTGCTGCGATAGGGGCGGCGAGTGCCGCTCAGCGGAGGTCGACCCGGATCACGGAGCCGTCTCCCGCGGAGACCGAGTCGATCGTGAGGAACGCGGAGTTGCCGCGGATCGCCACGCCGTACGGTGCCGACAGGTTCGCGGCCACCGCCTCGTGCACCGAGCCGCCCGCCGTGATCTTGCGCAGCGAGCCGACGTGCCCGTCGAAGAAGTTCGCGTCGTCGAGTTGCACGGCGTAGAGCGTGTTGCCCCTCCAGGCGAGGCTCGTGACCATCGTGAGGCCGGTGGCGTATGCCGACACCTGCCCGTCAGCGGTCACGCGCCAGATCGTCGATCCGCCGGTCGGGAAGGGGAATCCCGTCAGCTGCGACACGTAGTACGCGCCATCGGGGCCCACCACGACATCGGTCGGAACCGCCTGCGGCGCGATCAGGCCTGGGCCGAAGGGGTTCGGCACGGGTGGTCCATCGGGGAACACCGCCACGGTGCTCTCACCGCGCGTGCCGACGGTGAGCAGGTCGTTGGCGCCCGCGTCGGTGACCGCCCAGTTCTTGGAGTTCAGGGCCGTGAATCCGACCGCGTTGCTGTCGGGCGGGACGTTGCCGTCGGGGTTGTTCGCGACCTCGTAGGCGTTGAGGTCGGCCGCGAGGGCGAGGTCGGCTCCGGTGATCGGCGCCGACTGCAGCCGCCCCGTGCGCAGTGTGCCGAGGGCGGCGTACTGGGCCGGCAGGGCGTCGCGCGCTATCGCGGCGCCGCTCAGGCCGCCGATCAACACGGTGATCGTGTTGCCGCGCACGTCGACGTCGGAGGTGCCGATGACCTCGCCGTTGAAGTTCATCGCGGGCAGCCCGGTCACGACCCGTCGCTGGTCGGAGCCGCTGACCTCGGTCACCGATCCGGTCAGGCCGCACACCTGGAACTCCGCCGGAGCCCCGGGAATGGGGCCGCAGGAATCGGCCGTGCCGGCTTCGGCGACGTAGAGGCGCTGGCCCGGGCCGACCGAGATCTGCCGTGGATTGTTGAGCCCGGTCGCCACCGGCACCGGGTCGGAGCCGGGCGGAGCCGCGTTGGCCGGTGGCACGGCCACGACGAAGAGGCTGAGGCCGACGATCGCGGTGACCGCGGCAGGAATCGAACGAAGTCTGCGAGACATGGGAAACTCCCCGGAGGAGGATTCGGCGCGACGGATGCCGCACAGGGCACAGCCTTCCGAACGACGGATGCCGCCACAAGACCTAATGTGAGTTTTCCTCACCCCCTGTTCGGGGGCATGTCCCGCACCGCCGGTCGAGGTCCGCTCACCGATTGAGGCGGGTTCGGCGCTCGCTCAGCCCTTGTGCGACCGCGCCATGTACCACTCGGTGTATTCGGTGGCCCGGCCGTCGTCCGCGAGGCGGACGATCCAGAGGTTCAGGTAGTCGCGCTCGGCCGGATACACGGTGCGCCCCTGGATCACGACGAAGTCGTGGTCCTCGTGCACGAGGCGCCAGTCGAACGCCCAGGAGCCGGGATCGTCGAGGTCTTCGAGCCAGCCCGCGACGATCGCGTCGCGGCCCACTCTCGGCTCCGAATCGGGACTCGTGAAGTACCGGGCGTCATCGGTGAAGAGCGCTCCGATCTCGGCCGGATCGTTCGACTCCCATGCCGCGACGTACCCAGCGACCCACTCCGCACCCCTGCTCGCCATTGCTCCGTTCTATCGGCGGGCGAGCGGACCGTCAAGGGCGCGTGCGTCAGCCGACGACGCGGCGCCCCTCGAACGCCCGCCCGAGGGTGACCTCGTCGGCGTACTCGAGGTCGCCGCCGACGGGCAGACCCGAGGCGAGACGCGTGACACGGATCTCGAGGGTCGAGAGCAGACGGCTGAGGTAGGTCGCGGTCGCCTCGCCCTCGAGGTTCGGGTCGGTGGCGATGATGACCTCGGTCACCGTCGCATCGGCGAGTCGCTGCATCAGCTGGCGGATGCGCAGCTCATCGGGGCCGATGCCGTCGATCGGGCTGATCGCTCCACCGAGCACGTGGTAGAGCCCGCGGAACTCGCGGGTGCGCTCGATGGCGACGACGTCCTTCGCCTCCTCGACCACGCAGATGAGCGCAGGGTCGCGTCGCGGGTCGCGGCAGATGCCGCACGTCGCCTCTTCGGAGACGTTGCCGCAGATCTCGCAGAACCGCACCTTGTCGCGGATCTGCATGAGGATCTCGGCCAGTCGACTGACGTCGAAGTGCTCGGTCTGCACGATGTGGAACGCGATGCGCTGGGCGGACTTCGGCCCGATGCCCGGCAGGCGACCGAGTTCGTCGATCAGTTCTTGGACGATGCCTTCGTACATGATCAGCCACGCTCCCCGAAGCCGGGCCGCGACGGAGCTTCGACCTCTTCGAGGAAGGTCGCCCCGAGCACCTCGCGCACGACGGCCTCGCCGTAGCGCTGGATGCCGCCGTCGTTGGTGGTCGCCTGCGGGCGGGTGGCGCGCTTGGGAGCGCGGTCGGCGGCGGGCGCGGGAGCAGCCGGGGCAGCGGATGCCGCAACCGGCGCGGCGGCCGCGACGGGTGCGGCCGCGTCGTAGATCGACTCGGGCTCCGGCCCGGGATCGAACGGCGGTTCCTCGTCTTCGGGCGGCGCATCGGCGTCGTCGGGCAGATCGCCGACGTCGACGCGAGCGGGTGCCGACGCGACGGATGCCTCCGCGACGGGCGCCATCGCCGCCGGTACGGGCCGCTCGGCGAGCGCCGTCGCGGTACGGCCGCCCGACTGCGCGGACTCGGCCCCGTCGCTCTCGCCCGGGTCGCGAGGGATGGCCACGGTCGCCCACGAGTCGACGGGACCGGATGGAGCCGGCGAGCTCGGGGCCGGCGCGCTCGACTGCGAGCCGGAACCGGGTGCCGAGCGTGTCGCCGACGCGGACGCCGTCGGGCGTGCGTCAGCGGCAGAGGTCTCGGCCGCTGCCGGCTTCGCCGAGCCCGACGCCGAGTCGCTCGCGGGGCCCGCCGGCCGCGTCGACGGCGGCACCGGTGCAGGCGGGGTCGCGAGCGCCGGCGGGGTGGCGACCGGAGCACCGCCGGCCGGCGCGCCACCGGCGCCGTCGACCCGGGCGACGAACTTCACCCGCACGCCGAGCACGTCGACGATGGCGCCGCGGAGCAGTTCGCTGACGCTCTGCCCGGGCGCACCGCCGCGGAAGCCCGCGACGTCGTGCTCGCTCGGGAATGCGAGGACGAGCACGTCGCCGTCGCGGAAGTCGCGCACCTGCGCGGTGAACGCCACCATCCAGGCGCTGCGCTTCGTGCGCTGGAGCGAGGAGAGCACTTCGGGCCAGGCATCGCGGATCTGCTGGAGCGTGACCGGTCCGACGGGTCTGGCGGGCGCAACGGGCTCGGGCGCCACGGGCTCGGCCTGCACGGGCGCGGCCGTCTCGGACGTCGCCGGCGCGGGCGCCGCCGCAGGCACGGCGTCGGCAGGCGCGGCCGGCGCCGACGACGGTGCGGCGACCGGTGCCGGCGTCACCGCACGCTCGGCCGGAACCCGTGCCGCCGTGGCCGTCGGCTGGGGGCGGGCAGCAGGTCGCGCGTCAGGCGCTTCGGGGGCCGCCCCGACGGCATCGGCCACGCCGACCCGACGTTCGAGCCGCTCGACGCGCACGAGGGCGCCGCGCTCGGTGTCGTCGGCCGCCGGCACGAGCACGCGCGCGAGCATGAGTTCGAGGTGCAGGCGCGGCGAGGTGGCGCCGGTCATCTCGGTGAGGGTCTGGTTGACGAGGTCGGCGACTCGCGAGAGTTCGGCCTGGCCGAACGCCGCGGCCTGGGTCGCCATGCGGGCGAGTTCGTCTTCGGGTACTCCGCGGAGCACCGCAGCGGCCGTCTCGGGCGAGGAGGCGGCGACGACGATGAGGTCGCGCAGCCGCTCGAGCAGGTCTTCGACGAAGCGCCGGGGGTCCTGGCCGGTCTGCACGACGCGGTCGGCCGCGGCGAAGGCCCCGGCCGCGTCGCCCGCGCCGATCGCGTCGACGACCTCGTCGAGCAGCGCGCCGTGGGTGTAGCCGAGCAGCGCCACCGCGCGCTCGTAGTCGATCGTCGGCCCGTCGGACCCCGCGATGAGCTGGTCGAGGAGCGAGAGCGTGTCTCGAGGCGAACCGCCGCCGGCGCGCACGACGAGGGGCAGCACGCCCGGCGCGACGTCGACGCCCTCTTCGGTGCAGAGCTGCTGCACGTACTCGAGCATCGGCCCTGGCGGCACGAGGCGGAACGGGTAGTGGTGCGTGCGCGAGCGGATGGTGCCGAGCACCTTGTCGGGCTCGGTCGTCGCGAAGATGAACTTGATGTGCTCGGGCGGCTCTTCGACGAGCTTCAGCAGCGCGTTGAAGCCCTGCGGCGTGACCATGTGGGCCTCGTCGAGGATGAAGATCTTGAAGCGGTCGCGCGCCGGGGCGAACACGGCGCGCTCGCGCAGGTCGCGCGCGTCGTCGACGCCGTTGTGGCTCGCGGCGTCGATCTCGACGACGTCGAGCGACCCGCCACCGCCACGAGCGAGCTCGACGCAGCTGGGACAGACGCCGCACGGGACATCCGTCGGGCCCTCTGCGCAGTTGAGGCAGCGAGCGAGGATTCGCGCCGACGTGGTCTTGCCGCAGCCGCGGGGACCGCTGAACAGGTAGGCGTGATTGACACGATCGGTGCGGAGCGCCGTCATGAGCGGCTCCGTCACCTGGGACTGGCCGATCATCTCGGCGAACGTCTCTGGCCGGTAGCGGCGATACAGGGCGGTGACCACGCATCAATCGTAGTTGCCGCGTCCGACACCATGTCCGGTCGTCGGGGGCGTACCATGCGGGAATCGGAAAGGGGCGCGATTTGTCGACGATGACACAGGCACAGCTCGATCGGTTCCGGGCGATACTCCTGCAGGAGCGGGCCGATGCGGAGGGCAGGTTCGCCGAGTTCGGCGACGTCATGACCGAGGTGCGGGCCGCGAGGTCGGGCGCATCGGCCGACGACGAGCACGACCCCGAGGGCCCGACGATGACGCAGGAGTGGTCGCAGCGCACGGCCGTGCTCGCCGACGCGCGCGCCGAGCTCGCGGACATCGACCATGCCCTCGCGCGCATCGACGACGGCAGCTACGGCTTCTGCAGGAACTGCGGCAAGCGCATCACCGTGCCGCGCCTCGAGGCGCGGCCCACGGCCGAGCTCTGCATCGACTGCGCGCGACTCGCACGCTGACGTCTCAGGCTCGGCGCGCGCGCCGGTGCCTCGTCAGTCGCGCCGGCGGTACGAGTTGATCATCGGGCAGTCGAACGGGTCGCGTGCGGCGAGTCCGACCCGGTTGAGGTACGCGATGACGATCGCATACGACTCGACGAGCCCCGTCTCGGTGTAGCGCACGTCGTTCTCGCGGCAGTACTCGCGCACGATCTCCTGGGTGCGAGCGAGCGCCGGCCGCGCCATGCTCGGGAAGAGGTGGTGCTCGATCTGGTAGTTCAGGCCGCCCATGAACGAGTCCATGAACCGTCCGCCGCGGATGTTGCGGCTCGTGAGCACCTGGCGCTCGAGGAAGTCGACGCGGACGCCGCGCGGGATGAGCGGCATGCCCTTGTGGTTCGGGGCGAACGAGGCGCCCATGTAGACGCCGAACACGCCGAGCTGCACGAGCAGGAAGACGGTGGCGAGCAGCGGCGGGAACGCCCAGAAGACGAGCGCGAAGATGCCGACGAGGCGAACCGCGATGAGCGTGATCTCGAGGCCGCGCCGCTTGACCGCGCCCTTGCCGAGCACGTGGCGGATGCCGTGCACGTGGAGGTTGATGCCCTCGAGCAGCAGCAGCGGGAAGAACAGGTAGCCCTGCTTGCGCGTGATCATGCGCACGAGCCCGCGGCTCTCTGCAGCGTCCTCTTCGAGGAAGGAGATCGTGTCCTTCACGATGTCGGGGTCGCGGCCGATCACGTTCGGGTTGCCGTGGTGGCGCGTGTGCTTGTTCATCCACCAGCTGTAGCTGATGCCGACGACGAAGTTCGCGAGGATGAGGCCCGCCCAGTCGTTCGCCGGTCCCGAGCGGAAGACCTGCCGGTGCGAGGCCTCGTGCGCCATGAAGGCGAACTGGGTGAAGATCACGCCGAGTGCGGCGGCCACGACGAGCTGCCACCACGAGTCGCCGATCATGACGGATGCCGCGACCGCGGCGCCGAGCACGACGGCCCAGAAGACGGCCTTGCGCACGTAGAAGCCCACGAATCGGTCGAGCAGGCCCTCGGCCTTGATCTGACGGGAGAGCTGCGCGAAGCCGCTCTGCGCCGGATCCACGCCCTCGCGTCGGCGACCCGCCGTGAGGATCACGGGCGACATGGTGCCGAGGGCTCCGTCGGGGCGTTCTACGACCTGCAGGCTCATGCGCGCTCATCTCGTCATCCGAAGGTGCGAATGGAACTCAGACGAACGTTTCGGGGGTGTGCTTCACCGGTCGGTGTCGACCGTGCAGCGAGCGTACGAACACGATTCTCGCGATCGCATCACACGGGTGAGCCATTCGCACCCCGTACCCCCGTAGGGGTGCGAGCTGCGGCGAGCCCCGAGAACGAGCGCAGGTAGAGGGGGCTCGATCCGAGCACGAGGTAGACGATCGCGCATGCGAGCAGCGTCGGCGCGAGTCCGAACTGCTCGACCGACAGGCCGCCGAGGAAGGCGCCGAGCGGCATCGAGGCCGCGACGCCCGCGGTCATCGCCCCGAAGACGCGGGCGCGCACGCCGTCGGGCACGAGCCCGTACATCGCGGTCGCCATCATCGGGTTGAGCGCTCCGGCGGCGAGGCCCGAGAGCGCGAGGATCGGCAGCAGCACGGGAACCGGCGCGCCGAGCGCCATCGCGAGGTACGGCGGTGTGCCCGCCAGCACGAAGCACAGGGCGAAGACCACCCGGCCCGAGTAGCGGTGGCCGGCGGCGGCGAAGAGCGCCGACCCGGTGAGGGCGCCGGCCGCGAAGCATCCGACCATGAACCCGAGCACTGCTGGGTCGCCCAGCACCTGCGTGGCGTACACCGGTTTCAGCACGGTCATGCCCGCCGCGTCGATCGCGTTCGTGAGCGTCACGAGCAACACGATCGAGCGCAGCAGCGGCGAGCCGGCGATGAAGCGGATGCCGGCCACGAAACCGCCCTGCACGGGCGCATCGCCATCGGCGACGGATGCCGCGGCTCGCCGCGGCACGAAGCACACGACGAGGAGCGCCGACACCGCGAAGCCCGCTGCGTCCACGACGAGCGCCGGCATCGGGCCCGCGAGCGCGACGAGGGCGCCGGCGACGCCCGCGCCGATCATCGTGGCGGTGCGCTGCACGGTCGACTGCGCGCCGGCGGCACGGGCGAGCGGCACCCGGGCGAGCTCGGCGAGGTCGGGCATGAGCACGGTCTTCGCCGTGTCACCGGGAGCGTCGAGCAGGCCGCCGAGGAAGACGAGGGCGAGGAGCACGCCGAAGTGCAGCCCGACGGTCGCCGCGAGCACGGGGATCGCGAGCACGGTGACGCCGCTCGCGACGTCGGCGACGATCGAGGAGGTGCGGTAGCCGAATCGGTCGACGAGCACTCCCCCGAGTGCGCCGCCGATGACGAGCGGCACGGTCGCGAACACGCCGGCGACGCCGGCCGCGAGCGGGGAACCCGTCTCGGTGAGGGCGATGATCGGGATCGCGATGAGCGCGATCGCATTGCCGGAGAGCGAGAAGAGCTGCGCGGCGAAGAGGGCGACGAGCGGGGTGCGGCGGCGCGGGGCATCCGTCGTGGCCCGGTCGGCGGTCGTGTCGGCGGTCGCCTCGGCGTCGGTGTCGTTCGTCATCGCTCGGGCCTCGGGAAGGTGTGGGTCATCCAGCGCACGGCCCTCGTGCCGGGGCGCGGCTCGCGGCCGACGCCCCACCACTTCTCGCGCACCGCGTCGAGCTCGGCGTTCAGCTCGCGGAACTCGTCGATCGTGAGGCGGGCTGCGCCGTCGCTCGAGTCGGAGGCGGCGACCCACTCGGGCTCGAGGTCGGCCTCGGCGTCGATCGCCTCGAGCAGTTCACGGTGGTACGAGTCGAGCACGACGCGCCGCATGGCATCGGATGCCGCGTGGGCCTCGGGGTCCCCCAGGAACTCCTCGGTGCGCCAGCTCGTGATGAGGTGCGCGGCCCGCCACCACCGCTCGCGCTTGTCTCGGGCGAGCTCGGGCGCCTCGACCACGAAGCCGTGCTTGGCGAGGGTCGCGACGTGGTAGCTCGCCGAACCCGGCGCCTCGCCGGTGCGCTCGGCGAGTGCGCCGACCGTGCTCGGGCCCTCGACCCGCAGCAGGCCGAGGATGCGCAGTCGCATCGGGTGCGCGAGCGCTCGCATGGCGCCGGCGTCGTGCAGGTCGATGGTCTCGCGTGGGTCGTTCATGCCGCCAGCATAGTTCCACAAGAACTCTTGTGCAATGGTTCTTGTGAATAGTTGCACGCCGCCGCAGACGACCGCGGCGGACATCGCCTCCGGGTCAGGCGCCGACGAGCTCCAGGGTCTGACGGGCGATCTCGAGCTCTTCATTCGTCGGCACGACGAGCACCGCGGTCTTCGAGGCATCCGTCGAGATGCGCCTGGCCTCGGAACCGCGTTCGAGGTTGCGCCCGGCGTCGAGCTCGACGCCGAAGCCCTCGAGACCGGCGAGCGCGAGCTCCCGCACCACGGGCGAGTTCTCGCCGACCCCCGCTGTGAAGACGATCGCGTCGACGCGGCCGAGCTGCGCGGCGTACGCCCCGACGTAGGAGCGCACGCGGTGCGCGTAGACGTCGAGCGCGAGCGCCGACGCCTCGTCGCCCGACTCCTTCGCCCCGACGAGGTCGCGCATGTCGGCGTGGCCGCTGAGTCCGAGGATGCCGCTCTGCGAGTTCAGCAGCCGGTCGAGGCCGTCGGCGTCGAGCCCGGCCCGGCGCTCGAGGTGCAGCAGCACCGCGGGGTCGATGTCGCCCGAGCGGGTGCCCATGACGAGGCCCTCGAGGGGCGTCATGCCCATGCTCGTCTCGATCGAGCGCCCCTCGGCGACCGCGCAGGCCGACGCCCCGTTGCCGAGGTGCAGCACGATCATGCGCAGCTCCTCGACGGGGCGCTCGAGGAAGGCCGCCGCCGCCCGCGAGACGAAGCGGTGCGAGGTGCCGTGGAACCCGTAGCGGCGGATGCGGTGCTTCGCCGCGAGCTCGCGATCGATCGCGTACGTGTACGCGGCCGGCGGCATCGTCTGGTGGAACGCGGTGTCGAAGACGGCGACATGCGGCACGTCGGGGAACGCGCGCTGCGCCGCCTCGATGCCCTCGAGGTTCGCGGGGTTGTGCAGCGGCGCGAGCGCCGAGAGCTCGTCGATGTTGATCTTCACGAGCGGCGTGATGACGGTCGGCTCGAAGAACCGCGCACCGCCCTGCACGACCCGGTGCCCGACCGCGATCGGCGCGTGCGCCTCGAGCGACGGGCCGTGCGCCGCGAACGCCTCGAGCATCACCGCGAACGCGGCCTCGTGGTCGGCGACCTCGACGGCCGCGTCCCACGTGGAGCCGAGGCTGTCGTTCTCGGGCCCCTCGTGACGGTGCCTCGCGTGGCCGACACCGCGGCCGATGCGCTCGACGAGCCCGCTCGCGAGCGTCTCCGACTCCTCGACGTCGATGAGCTGGTACTTCAGCGACGAAGACCCCGAGTTCACGACGAGCACGACGCTCATGCCGGGTCTGCTGCCTGGATCGCCGTGATCGCCACGGTGTTCACGATGTCCTGCACCAGGGCGCCGCGCGAGAGGTCGTTGATCGGCTTCCGCAGGCCCTGCAGCACCGGCCCGATCGCGACCGCCCCCGAGGAGCGCTGCACCGCCTTGTACGTGTTGTTGCCGGTGTTGAGGTCGGGGAAGATGAAGACCGTCGCCCGCCCCGCGACATCCGACTCGGGCAGTTTCGTGCGTGCGACCGCGGCGTCGGCCGCGGCGTCGTACTGGATCGGCCCCTCGACCGCGAGCTGCGGTGCGCGCTCGCGCACGAGCGCGGTCGCCCGGCGCACTTTGTCGACGTCGGCGCCCGAACCGGACTCGCCAGTGGAGTACGAGAGCATCGCGATGCGCGGCTCGATGCCGAACTGCGCCGCCGTCGCCGCCGACGAGATGGCGATGTCGGCGAGCTGCTCGGCGGTCGGGTCGGGCACGATGGCGCAGTCGCCGTAGACGAGCACACGGTCGGCGAGCGCCATCAGGAACACGCTCGAGACGACGTCGACCCCGGGCTTCGTCTTGATGACCTCGAACGACGGCCGGATCGTGTGCGCCGTCGTGTGCGCCGCGCCCGAGACCATGCCGTCGGCGAGGCCGAGCTCGACCATCATGGTGCCGAAGTACGACACGTCCTGCACGGTCTCGCGGGCCTGCTCGAGCGTGACGCCCTTGTGCGCGCGCCGCCGCTGGTACTCCTCGGCGAAGCGGGCGACGTGCACGAAGTCGTGGTTCGAGAGCACCTCGGCCTTCGAGATGTCGAGGCCGAGCCCGATCGCACGCGAGCGCACCTCGATCTCCTCCCCGAGGATCGTGAGGTCGGCCACGTCGCGGGCGAGCAGGGTCGCCGCTGCGCGGAGCACCCGGTCGTCGTAGCCCTCGGGCAGCACGATGCGCTTGCGGGTCTGCCTGGCCCGCTCGAGCAGGTCGTACTCGAACATGAGCGGTGTCACGACCTCGGGGCGCGCGACCTCGAGCAGGTCGAGCAGCGCCTGCCCGTCGATGTGCTTCTCGAAGAGGGCGAGCGCGGTGTCGCGCTTGCGCTGCGACTCAGCGGCGAGCCGGCCCCTGGTGTGCGTGATGGCGAGCGCCGTGTCGTAGCTCGAGAGCTCGGTGCGGATGATCGGCAGCCCGGCCTTCAGACCGTCGACGAGCCGGTCGACCTGTTCGGCGATCGGGATGCCGCCGTTCAGCACGATGCCCGAGAGCGACGGGAAGGTCGCGCTCGAGTGCGCGGTGAGCACTCCGAGCAGCACCTCGCTGCGGTCGCCGGGCACGACGACCACTGCACCCTCGGTGAGGTGGGTGAGCACGTTCTCCATCGACATCGCCGCAACGATGACGCCGAGCGCCTCGCGGTTCAGCAACTCGGGATCGCCCGCGTGCAGGGTGCCGTCGACGGCCTCCATGATGGCGCGCATCGAGGGGGCGACGAGGTACGGGTCCTCGGGAATCGCCCAGGTGGCGACGGATGCCCCGGCGCCGCGCCCGGCGGCGACCGACGCGCTGTTCGGCCGCGCGGCCGACGCCATCGCCTCGACGATCTCGGAGAGCCGCTCGGGGTCGGCGCGGTTCGCGACGATGCCGAGCAGCGTCGCGTGCTCGCGCTCGAGCTCCTCGACGGCGAGCTCCGTGAGCTGGGCGAGTTCTTCGGGGCTGCGCGCGTCGGAGTAGCCGAGCCGCTCCGAGCGGCTGCGCCCCTGCCCCTGCCCGACCCGGCCGCCGAGCACGAGGAGCACGGGCGCGCCGAGGTTCGCGGCGATGCGCGCGTTGTAGGCGAGTTCGGTGGGGCTGCCGACATCCGTGAAGTCGGAGCCGATGATGACGACCGCGTCGCAGCGGTCTTCAACGGCCTTGAAGCGGCTCACGATGGTCGCGAGCGCCCCTTCGGGGTCGGCGTGCACGTCGTCGTAGCCCACGCCGACCGCGTCGTCGTAGGGGATCTGCACGACGCCCTCGTGGGCGAGCAGCAGCTCGAGCACGTAGTCGCGTTCGTCGGTCGATCGTGCGATCGGCCGGAACACGCCGACCCGGGTCGCGCGATGGGTCAGGGTGTCGAGTGCGCCGAGCGCCACGGTGGACTTCCCCGTGTTGCCTTCAGCCGAGCAGATGTAGATGCGGTGCGCCACCCGTCCAGCCTATTGGGCGGGAGGCGGCCGGGGTCTGGGAATCCGCCATCGATCGTCGGAGCAGCGATGCGGTCGTGATGCGGTGCTGGGTCGTCAGCGACACGACGGTCAGCCAGAGGAGCGCCGACGTCGTCGCGATGAGCTCGAGCCATCCTCCGAGCCCGGTGGCGACGCCGACGAGCGAGAGGATGCCGCCGGCCGACGCCGCCGCGATCACGAGCACGAGGCACGGCACGGCGAGCGCCGCGTAGACCCGGCCGAACCGGAGCGTCTGGATGATCGCGACTCCGGCGAGCGCGAAGCCGAGCACCGCGGCCGTCGTGTGCACGAGATCCTGCGGAGCCGCGCCCGGCGTCAGCGGGATCGGGCAGCCGGTGCTGCACGGCACGGCCGCCCCGACCCCGAACATGGCGCTCGCGGCGAGCAGGCTCGTGCTCACCGCCACCGCGCCGAACAGCCCGCGGCCGCTGCGAAGGCCCCAGAGCCCGATCGCCGACGCCGCACCGCCGAGCGCGACCATCGCGAGGGACACGTTGAAGGCGACCGAGGTGATCTCGCTCGCAGCGCCCAGGCCGCTGACGTACGTGTCGCCCGGGAAGATGATGCGCGACGCCCACATCATGCCGAGGGCGAGCAGCACCAGGCCGCCACCTCCCAGGCGGAGCGCAGCGGCGGCCGGGTGACGGAGCCATGACGAGGCGGACGGGGAGGCGAGCGGAGTGGAACGGGGCACTGTCTCCACGTTAGGAACGCGCACCGCCCGGCGCATCGGCTGCAGGTGCCGACGGCGTGGTACCACGGTCGGAAGGTCGGCACCGGGGCATCCCCCATGCGGATGACCCGGTCGTGCTCCGCGGAGCTACGCCGAGCGCTCGATCGCCGGCAGCACGTAGCTGCCGTCGAGCACCGATTCGTCGGGCATGTACATGCGCAGGATCGGGCGGAAGGCCGCGGCCGGTGCGGGCAGCCAGTTCGCGACCTCGGCCGGGTCGGCGGGCCGTGCCGCGCTCATCGTGATCGTGATCCCCCCGTCGGCGTCGCGCACGACGCCGGGAGTGCGGTCGCCGATCGAGTACCGGTCGATCTCGTTGTCGACGAGGTAGAAGTTCGGCACGTCGTACATCGTGAGCGACCAGAACGCCCCCACCGGCGGTGTCGGCGACAGCCGCAGCGTGTAGCTCCCCGATCCGTCGAGCGGCTCGCCCGCCGCGTCGACGTACGTCATGACATAGGCCGCCTCGTAGGCGTGGTTGCCCCAGAGGCCGCCGAGCGCAGCAGCGGCGCGTTGCACGATGCGCAGCTTCGGGTCGGCGATCTTCCACGCGGGGTCGTCGACGGTGCCGGCTTCGAAGTAGTCGAGGTTGTAGTCGAAGACGTGGTACGTCAGCATCCACCCGTTCACGACCGGCGCGGCGCCCGAGTGCAGGACCTGCTCGAGCGTCGCCTTCCCCGCGGCGAAGCCCGCCTCGAGTACCGCTCTGGTCGCCTCGTCGAGCGAGCCGACGGACTCGGCGCCGGTGAGCCCGAGCGGGGCGAACGACGCCTGCAGCGCGGCATCCCGCTCGGCCGGCGCGAAGGTCTGCGAGTACACGCGGAGCTTCTCGAAGAAGTCGAGCGCCTCCGGCATCCCGGCCTCGGTCTCGGGCAGCCCGATGGGCGGTACGAGCGAGCGGCGCAGGGGCGTGAGCGTGGTGGCGTCCTGCAGCGCATGGACCGCCGGCAGGTCGTCGACCCCGGCGCAGGCCCAACGGCCGACGATCGAGGCGATGCGGGTCGGGAAGCGGATCGCCGTCGCATCGCCGAGATCCCCGCCCTCCCCCTCCCAGTCGGGCGGCAGCAGCAGGAAATCGCGGGCGGCGGTGCCCGTCGCGCGCTTGCCGACGTACGCGAAGTTGTTCGTCCACGCGTCGACGAACTGCAGCACGTAGTAGCGGTCGCCGGCGTCGGGCACGCTCAGCAGCACGGGGCCCACGCTGAGGTCGATCGAGGCCATCGAGTAGACGGTGTCGTTGTTGATCGACACGAAGGTGTCCTCGGCCGTCGTGAGGGTGCGCGCATGGCTGAACGTGTTGAACGACGCCGCGGGGTTGGCCCCCACACCGGTCGTCACGTACCGGTTCACCTGCTCGAGGTCGAACACGATCGGGAAGCCGTACACGTACGCCTCCGCCGCCAGTCTCACGAGCCCTGCATCCGCCAAGATTCCCCCTCGATGGTCGTCATCGAAGCCTATGGCCTCCGGCCGTCCGGGCCGCGTCCAGAACCCGAGCAGTATTCGCTTATGCTGTTCGGGCACATCGACGTGCCGCGCCGACTCCCCCATCGAACGCGTCTTCCCCACCCAGGAGCCCCAGTGCACCACATCGCCCTCATCGGAGCGGGCCCGTCCGGCCTGGCCGGCGCGCGAGCGCTCAGCCGCGCCGGCATCCCGTTCGACGGATTCGAGGCCGGCCCCGACGTCGGCGGCCTCTGGAACATCGACAACCCGCGCTCGACCATGTACGAGTCCGCGCACCTCATCTCGAGCCGCACGACGACGGAGTTCGCCGAGTTCCCCATGGCCGGGGCCGCCGACTATCCGAGCCACCGCGAGCTGCTCGAGTACTTCCGCGCCTACGCCGACGCCTACGGGTTGCGCGAGCGCTTCCGCTTCCAGACCCGGGTGACGGATGTCTCGCCACTGCCCGCCCCCGATCGCGGCGCCGCGCCCGGAGCGCCGCGGTGGCGAGTCACCGCCGTCACCGCCGACGGCGAGACGGTCACGGGCGACTACTCGGGCGTGATCCTCGCCAACGGCACGCTCGCCGAGCCCAACGTGCCGGGATTCGCCGGCGAGTTCACGGGCGAGATCATGCACACGAGCGCGTACAAGTCGGCGAAGACGTTCGACGGCCGGCGCGTGCTCATCATCGGCGCCGGCAACTCCGGGTGCGACATCGCGGTCGATGCGGTGCACCACGCGGCATCCGTCGACCTCAGCGTGCGCCGCGGCTACTACTTCGTGCCCCGCTATCTCTTCGGCCGCCCGTCGGACACCCTGAACCAGGGGCGCCCGCTGCCGGCGCGCATCAAGCAGTTCATCGACACGCGCGTGCTGAAGGCGTTCACGGGCGACCCGGTGAGGTTCGGCTTCCCGAAGCCCGACTACAGGATCTACGAGTCGCACCCGATCGTGAACACGATGGTGCTGAACCACCTCGGCCAGGGCGACCTGCGCGTCGTTCCCGACATCGATCGCTTCGACGGCGGCACGGTGCACTTCGCCGACGGATCGTCGGGCGACTACGACCTGGTCGTGCTCGCGACGGGCTACCGGCTCGACTACCCGTTCGTCGAGCGTGCGCACCTGAACTGGGAGGGCGCCTCGCCGTCGCTCTTCATGAACGTCTTCCCGCCGTCGTTCAACGGCCTCTTCGTGCTCGGCATGATCGAGGCGTCGGGCATCGGCTGGCAGGGCCGGTACGAGCAGGCGGAGCTCATCGCCGCCTACCTCGCCGCGGCCGACGACGCTCCCGAGGCCGCGGCCCGGTTCCGGCGGCGAGCGGATGCCCCGTGGCCCGACCTCACCGGCGGCTACGACTACCTCGGCTTCGACCGCATGTCGTACTACGTCAACAAGGACGCGTACCGGCGCACCGTCAAGCGCCTGCTCGGCACGCTGCCGCCGACCACGGAGCGCGGCCCGCTCCTCCCATCCGGCCCCGTCGCAGCGAACGCGACGACGACGGCCACCGACCCGACCATCCAGACCGAGAGCGGCACCGCATGAACATCGACGACGTCGTCCTGAACTTCGCCCCCGGCTCGCTCGTCGCACTGAACGTGGTGCTCGGCCTGATCATGTTCGGCATCGCGCTCGACACCGCGCCATCCGACTTCAAGGCCGTGGCCAAGGCGCCGAAGGCGATGATCATCGCGCTCGCGGCGCAGATCGTCCTGCTGCCGGCGGTGACCTTCGGGCTGACGCTGCTCCTGAACGTGCAGGCGTCGATCGCGCTCGGCATGATCCTCGTGGCGTGCTGCCCGCCCGGCAACATCTCGCAGGTGCTCACCTACCGCTCGGGCGGCAACGTGGCCCTCTCGGTCTCGATGACGGCGGTGTCGAACGTCGTCTACATCTTCCTGCTGCCGATCAGCCTCGCGTTCTGGGGCGGCCTGCACCCGACCGCGGGCGAGCTCGTGCGCGCCGTCAGCCTCAACGGCTGGCAGATGCTCCTCGAGATCTTCCTCATCATCGGCGTGCCGTTCTTCGCCGGCCTCCTGATCCGCGCCCGGTGGCCCCGCTTCGCGGCGAAGGTGCAGCCGTATGCGCGCTGGGTGAGCCTCCTCGGGCTCGTGGGCTTCATCGCGGCGGCGCTCATCGGCAACTGGGCGATCTTCATGGCGTTCATCGGGGTCGTGCTGCTCGCGGTGTTCCTCCACGACGCCGTGGCGCTCGGGCTCGGCTACGCGAGCGCGCGCATCGGCGGACTCGGGGTGCGCGACCGCAAGGCGATCACCTTCGAGGTCGGCATCCGCAACGCGGGCCTGGGGCTCGGCCTCGTCTTCGCGTTCTTCGGCGGGCTCGGCGGCATGGCCGTCGTCGCCGGCTGGTGGGGCATCTGGGACATCATCGCCGGCCTCACGGTCGCGACCCTGTGGGCGCGGCACTCGAAGCGGGCGGATGCCGCGGCGGCGGCCGCGACGGCCGCGCCCGACGCCGCGCGCCCGCAGGGTGCCGCGACGAGCGAAGCCGAGCCCACCGCATGAGGCGCGTGCTGGTCACCGGCGGCGCCGGGTTCCTCGGATCGAGCGCCGTCGACGCCCTCGCCGGGCACCCCGACGTCGATCTCGTCGTCGCCGGCGACGTGCGCACGCCCGCGAAGCCGCCGGCCGGCGTGGTCGCCCTGCACTGCGACGTGACGGATGCCGCGAACGTCGCCGCGGTCGTGCGCGACCACCGCATCGACACGATCGTGCACCTCGCCGCGATCGTGAACCCGGGCGGGCTGAGCGAGGACGTCGAGTACCGCGTCGACGTCGAGGGCACCCGCAACGTGCTCGACGCCGCCGTCGCGTTCGGCGTTCGACGCATCGTGGTGTCGTCGTCGGGCGCGGCCTACGGCTACCACGCCGACAATCCCGAGTGGCTCGTCGAGACCGACGGCATCCGCGGCAACGAGGAGTTCAGCTACTCGCGCCACAAGCGCCTCGTCGAGGAGATGCTCGCGGCGTACCGCGTCGCCCACCCGGCGCTCGGGCAGGTGGTGCTCCGCATCGGCACGATCCTCGGCCCATCTGTGGCGAACCAGATCACGGCGCTCTGGGACGGCCCGCGCATCCTCGCGATCCGCGGCTCCGACAGTCCGTTCGTCTTCGTCTGGGTCGACGACGTCGTCGGTGCCATCGTTCGCGGTGCCACTGGCGAGGTCACGGGCGCCTTCAACGTCGCCGGCGACGGCCGCATGACGGTCTCCGAGATCGCCGCGGCCCTCGGCAAGCGCACGATCACGGTGCCGGCGTCGGCGCTCGCCGTCGCGCTCCGCGTCGGCCGCGCGACCCGGCTCACTGTGCACGGTCCCGAGCGCGTCGGGTTCCTGCGATACCGCCCGGTGCTCGACAACTCGCGCCTGAAGGCCGAGCTCGGCTTCACGCCGGCCAAGACCAGCCGCGAGGCCTTCGAGGCGTTCCTCGCCGCCCGGGCGGCCCGCCGAGCGGTCGCGCCCTGACTCAGCTCGTGTCGACGACGAGATGCGCCTGATCACGGGGCCTGAAGCGTTCGGCGAAGTCGCGGTCGTTCGGCGTCCAGACCTCGTCCCAGAGCCGCTCGTGGCTTCGGCCGAGCGCCTCGTCGCGAGCCTTGCCCCTCGCTGCGGCGGTCGAGAGGTCGAGATCCACCCAGATCCGCACGTCGAGCAGGTCCACGGTCTCGGGATGGAAGAGCCCGATGAGGTCGACCACGAGCACGTCGGCGGTCGGCAGCGGCCGGGGCTCCCCCAGACGCCGCCGGGTCCAGTCGTACGGGCGGAACACCCCGCCGCGCCCGTCGCGGAAGGGACTCAGCACCTCGTCGGCGAGCCGAACCCGCTCGACGCCGTTCCAGTCGCTCGAACGTCGGTGCGAGCGCACCGGGTCGAGGAAGTCATCGCCGCGGAGACGGACGATGTCGCTCGCGTGCTCGACGAGGGAACGCGCGAGGGTCGACTTGCCGGCACCGCAGTAGCCCGAGACGCCGACGACGATCGGGCGCCCCGCCCCCGCGCGAGCATCCCCGATGAACCGGAGCACGGCGTCGGTGTCGGGGTCGACCATCGACTCACCGTACCGCCGGTGCGGGCCGCCGGCGCCGGTGAATGGCGTGCACGGCGGCGGATGCTCGGCCCGCCGAACCGGCCGCGGTCAAGACGCCCCTCGCGCTCGGGTAGACTGTCTCCGGCTCCTCACGTGGCGCCATCCAGGCCAACTCCCCCAGGGCGGAAACGCAGCAAGGGCAACCGGGCTCTGGCGGGTGCGTGAGGAGTCCCCGGGAGGATTCGCCTAGTGGCCTATGGCGCACGCTTGGAAAGCGTGTTGGGTGAAAGCCCTCGGGGGTTCGAATCCCCCATCCTCCGCGGATAGAAAATAGCCCCTCATCTGGACTTTCCAAGTTCAGGTGAGGGGCTTTTCTGGTGCGCGTGCCAAATGTTGTGCTACGCGCCTGTTGCCCCCTCTTGGTGCCGCTTGAACGTGAACGGGACAGTTACGAATCCGTGGCTCTGCACCATGCCCAACGCCTTGTCGATCACATCCAGTTCCAGACTGAGTTCGGGGCCGTTGTAGTACTCCATCGAAAGGCTCACGCCAGGGCCGATCGCCAAAGACAGCAGACTGCCGTCATGTGCGCCGCCCGCGGTCAAATGGAGCTGGAAGCTCTCGCCTCGCAGACGGGCAATGAGGACGTCGAGATGAAAGAGATTCTGATCGTCGAGGTCAATCACGATTTTCGGGCCATAGAGGAGTTTTCCCATGCCGGCGAGCCTATCTACGGCTACGCGCCTTCGATATGTGCCGCGAGCCGGTCGATTGCGTTCCGCTGCATTGTCGGAGTGACGTGCGAGTAGATGTTCATCGTCGTCGTGATCGTCGAGTGCCCGAGGCGTTCTTGCACGACTTTCGGATGCTCGCCGAGCTCGAGGAGCAGGGTAGCGTGCGTGTGCCGCAACCCCTTGAGACCCCACCAGCCGAGGCAACCAGTGCAGGCCCTTAGCCCTGTCGGTGACGCTCGCTACAGTGGCGGGATGAGCAGCCACCCCAGCTTCCGCCGAGCATTGTCCTGGGAATGGTGAGCGCACACCGTGGCTGATCTACCATCTGTGGAACTCCTCTCGACCTTCGTGCTGCGGTATATCCAAGCCATCAGCAAGCGTGATCGGATCGATGTCCCGCCCGAGAATCAGACCGACTTCATCGCACTGTTCGGGCTCCTGCAGCGCACGCGCAGGCTGGCGCAGGCCTACCTGAGGCTTCGCAAGGCCGGGTACAGCTCCGAAGGCAAGGTGCTCCTCCGGGCTGCCCTCGAGCACTCCGTGACTGCCCAGTGGGCCTACCTGACGCCTGGCGGCATCGCCCGGCTGAACATCAGCCAAGTCCGCGCGCAGCGCGACTACCTGCAGGTCATCGCGAGCACGTCCTCCAAGACCGAGCTTCAAGAGTGGGCAGACTCGATCGAAACGCCGGAGGGCAAGGGGTTGCCGAAGTTCACCGGTACCGACGGCATCATGAACGAACTCGACTCGGTCATGTTCCTCAAGTCGTCGTACAAGGTGCTCTCGCAGGTCGGGCACGTCACTCACGAGGCGGCCCTCGACTTCATCGTCGAGGTCGAGGGCGAGCTGCAGTTGCGAGACAGCCCCGAAGCCTCGATGGAGCACGAGCTGCTGTACGCGCTCGCCGGCTTCTGCATGCTCAGCGCTTGGATCATGGCTCGACTGCAAGGCGACGATGACGAGATTCGACGGTTGCAGGAGATCTCGACCGGGCTGCAGGTGCCCTGGCGGCTCGACGTACACCTCGAGCCCGCTCGTCGACGATTCCCCGACGAGGATGTGTAGAGCTGTTGCCTACTCGTGAGGAGTGCATCGCCGCTGCGGCAGCGATCTTCTTCCGCGCGAAGCTCCGCATCGTGCGTGAGCAGATGGCGGCCGAGCATGCCGACGAGTCGTGTGCTAACGCGTGTGCTACCGGCGGCGTAGGGGTGCGTATCTCGGGGTCAGAACCAGATGCGGAAGCACGCGACTCCCCTTGATTTCTGGCCCATCCAAGCCTCATCGAGTAGCTGAGCGCACATGGGCTATCGGCAGTTCGAATCCCCCATCCTCCGCGGTAGATCCATGAAGAACGGCCCCGATGCGTCGGGGCCGTTCTTCATTTCCCGGCCGGTGTCCAGCACGTTCCCGGCCCCCGCGACGCGCCCGGCCGGATCCGTGTCCTCATTAATGCGGAATGGCGCGATTCCTGCGCGCCACCCATGATGAGAGGGATGTCAGCGGCGGCGATGGAACTGAGGAGTGGGGACGCAGGGGGCTCCTCCATCGAGGCGGCGGCAGTAGGGGGCGAGGGCCTCAGGGTATTCACCCTGAGGCCACGCCGCTCCCTCGGACGGAGCGTCGGGCTGCCGCTCCTCGCGCTCGCGCTGCCGGTGCTGGCGGCCGAGATCTGGCTGATGGACTCGCGCGAGGCGTGGCCCGTCATGGGAGCGACGACCGCGGTCGTCCTCGGTGCGATCTTCGTCGCGTGGATCGGCTACCGCCGCGCCAACGCATCGATCAGCCGGTACGGCATCGTCGAGCGCGGCTTCTTCGGCGGCGTCTCGACCGTTGCGGCACGCGATGTCGCGGGCGTGCTGCGGGTGCAGCTCTACCGCACGAACAGCCTCGACACGACGCAAGAGCTCTTCGTCGTCGAACGCACCGGCAGGGGCGCGTTCCGCATGCGCGGCCGATTCTGGGACGAGCCGACGATGGATCAGGTCGCCGAGGTGCTCGGCGTCGAGGAGACGATCGGGTCCGAGCCGATGACGCTCGCGGAGCTGCGGGAGTCGAACCCGCGCCTGCTCTACTGGTTCGAGCGGCGCTCGCTCAGTCGCTGACCGCGGTGCCGGCGGTTCCCGGGTCGGTCGACGGGGCGGTGTCGCCCGTCGCGATGCCGAGCAGCGGCGAACCCGGGCGACTCGAGGGCAGTTCGTGGAAGCCGAGCCGGTCGTAGAAGGCCCTGGCACCCGTGTTCGCGGCATCCATGCCGAGGTGCACCGCCGGGACGCCTCGCGCTGCGAGCGCCGCCCGGAGCGTGTCGATGAGGCGGCGACCGAACCCGCGCCCCTGCAACTCGGGCAGCAGGTCGATGTGCAGGTGCGCCGGGTACTCGGCGAGCTCGTCGATGAGCATGCGCTCTGGCGTGGTGCCGGCCTCGACGAGCTGCGCCTCGGTGAATCGCGGCGCGTGCCCCGTCGGGGCGCCGGGTTCGGGATGCCGCGCGGCGAACCCGGGCGCCCACTCCCGCTTCCACCACTCGACGAAGGCCGCGGTGTCGGCCACGCCGATCACGTAGCCGAGCACCCGTTCGCCGTCGGCGACGACGAAGGCGAGGTCGGGGGCGTAGTCGACGTAGGGCAGCGCGAACACCTCGGGCATCAGCGAGTCGTCGGAGTACACCCCCGTGGCGTCGCCGCCGCCGGCTGCCGTGAGCAGGCAGATCCGGGCGACCTGATCGCGGTCGGCGGCACGGTACTGGCGGATCTCTGGCACGGGTCCATCCTCCCGCATGGCGGCGATCGTGCTCGTCGCCCGGCGGGGTGAGCCTACTTGCGCTTGGCCATGCCGAAGATCCCGGTGATGACGCTCGTCAGCACGTTCTGCGTGGTCTTCGAGCCGAGCACCTGCTCGAGCGCCGACTTCTCCTTCGAGCGCGATGAGCGCGATGAGCGCGATCGCGACGTCGTCGAGGTCTGCTTCATGAGCCGGTCGTACTCGGCCTGCGCCTTCCGGTCGGCCTTCGCGGCATCCGCCCGGATCTTCGCCTGCATCTTCTCGAACTCGGCATCGGCCTTCGCCTTGGCCGTCGCCGCCTCCTCCGCGCCGACCTTCGCCGCGGCATCCGCGAGCTTCTTGGTGAGGATCTCGTGCGCCGACTCGCGGTCGATGCCGGTGCCGTACTTCGCCGAGAGCGGCGATGCGGCCACGGCCGCGTCGATCACGGCGTCGGGCGAGGGCGACATCGACGCCTGCGGGGCACGCAGCCGCGTCCAGGCGACCGGGCTCGGCGCGCCCTTCTCGTTCATGACGGTGACGATGGCCTCGCCCGTACCGAGCTGGGTGAGCGCCTCCTCGAGGTCGTAGCCCGACTTCGGGTACGTCGAGACCGTCGCGCGCAGCGCCTTCGCGTCGTCGGGCGTGAACGCCCGCAACTGGTGCTGCACCCGCGAGCCGAGCTGGGCGAGCACGTCGGCCGGCACGTCCTTCGGGGTCTGGGTCACAAAGAAGACGCCGACGCCCTTCGAGCGGATGAGTCGCACGGTCTGCGTGATCTGGGCGAGGAAGTCCTTGGAGGCGTCGGCGAAGAGCAGGTGCGCCTCGTCGAAGAAGAAGACGAGCTTCGGCTGATCGAGGTCGCCGACCTCGGGCAGGTCGGTGAACAGGTCGGCGAGCAGCCACATGAGGAACGTCGAGTAGAGCGCCGGCTTGTCGGCGACCCCCGGCACCTCGAGCAGGCTGATGACGCCGCGGCCGTCGGACGCCACGCGCAGGAACTCGGCCGTGTCGATCTCGGGTTCGCCGAAGAAGACGTCAGCGCCCTGGTCGGCGAAGGTGATGAGCTCGCGGAGGATGACCCCGACGGTCGCCTTCGACAGGCCGCCGAGCCCCTCGAGTTCGGGCTTGCCCTCGTCGCTGACGAGGTACGCGAGCACGGCCCGCAGGTCTTCGAGATCGAGCAGCGCGAGGCTGTTCGCGTTCGCGTAGTGGAAGACGAGGCCGAGGCTCGACTCCTGCGTCTCGTTCAGGCCGAGCGCCTTCGAGAGCAACAGCGGGCCGAAGCCCGAGATCGTCGCACGGATCGGCACACCCCGGCCGACGCCGCCGAGCGAGTAGAACTCGGTCGGGAAGCTCGCGGGGCTCCACTTCTGGCCGATGCCCGCGGTGCGGGCCAGGAGCTTCTCGTTGCCCTCGCCCGGCGTCGCCACGCCCGAGAGGTCGCCCTTGATGTCGGCGGCGAACACGGCGACGCCGTTGGCCGAGAGCTGCTCGGCGAGCACCTGCAGCGTGCGGGTCTTGCCGGTGCCGGTCGCGCCCGCGACGAGCCCGTGCCGGTTCGTCATCGCGAGCGGGATGCGCACGGGCACGTCGGGCAGCGCCGCTCCGTTGACGAGCGCACCGATCTCGAGCGCTGCGCCCTCGAGTGCGTAGCCGGCGCGGATGGCGTCGACCTGGGCCTGGTCGAGCGGGCCGGACGCCTCGGCTGCGGGCGCCGACGCCGCGGACGGCTCGGGCGCCGGCTCGGGAACGGGCGCCGGCTCAGCTGCGGGCGCCGGCTCGGGAACGGGCGCCGGCTCGGCTGCGGGCGCCGGCTCGGGAGCTGGCGCCTCGGCTGCGGCGGGCGCTGCGGCATCCGTCGCCGTCGTCGCAGCCTCAGCTGCGGCCTTCGCGAGTGCCGCCGCCTCCTCCGCCTTGCGCATCGCCTCCTCGGCCTGCGCCTGCAGCGCCTTCGCCGCTTCGGCGGCCGCAGCGGCCGCCTCCTGAGCCTGCTTCACCGCGTCGTCAGCCATGCTGCGATCCTACGGCTCGCGCCGCCGGGGAACTCGGCACCGCCCGCGCGGCCCCGCCTACGACAGACGAATCGTCGGGCGCAGGCGTTCGGGCTTCGCGATGCCGAGGCGGGCCATGTGCACGGCCGAGTTCAGGTACAGGAACGCGAGCAGCCCGAACTGGAGGGCGGTTCCGACGCCGAGGCCGAGGGTCACCCCGCTCGGCAGGGCGGTGACGCCCAGTGCACCCAGGATCGCGCCCAGCACCGTCATCGCCGCGAGAACGGAGCAGAGGATGCCCAGCCGGCGGCTGAGGGTCGGCCAGGCGGTCATGCGCCACCACGCCCGGGGCGGGTCGATCGGCTCGCCTCGGCCGCGGAAGATCCGCACCGCGAGCGCGAACGCCGCGAGGTTCACGATCGTGTTGACGATCTCGAGCGCCACGCCCGGCGCACCGAGCGCGTCGAGCAGGTCGATGAGCGCGTACCCGACGATCCACGCGACGACGATGTAGAGCACCTTGAGCTCCCAGCGCACGATCCGAAACGCGGGTTCTCGCCCCATGGTGCCTCCTTCGCCGACCGGTGGTGGCATCAACCTACTCCGCGCGGGGTCACGAGGGGAACGGCAACGCCCTGCCGGTCTCGACCCACGACTTGAAGCTCGACAGCACGAGCGGCCAGGTGTCGGAGGTCTCGGATTCCGCGGGGTGGCCCTCGCTCCATTCGTCGTTCGTGAACGTGAGCTTCGTGAGCGACTCCCCCGCCGGTTCGAGGCGCCAGGTCATGCGACTGCGGAGCTCGGCGTGATTCTCCCGGTAGGTGGGCCCGGGGTGCTCGGTGAGCTGCAGGATCGCGCCCGGCACCGCCTGCAGCACCTCGCCGTAGACGTGCACGGTCTCGTCGCCGTCCTGCCCCGGCCCGACGTACTCGTAGCGGGCGCCGGGCGCGAGCTCGCCCTGCAGCGCCGAACCCCACATCACGGCCCGGCTGCCCTCCTCGCCGGTGATCGCGTCCCAGACGCGGTCGGGGACTGCAGCGACGAACAGGGTCATCTCGAAATCGGGCATGGTGTCCTCCTGTGGTGGTTTCCGGTGGTGGCATCGACGCTACGGATGCCCCGGTGCCCGCGTCTTGCACAAACGCGACGCGGCGTCCGACTGGGGGCGACGTCGGTGGGGCTCGCCAGACTGGGCCCATGCAGACGGGTGAGAACTACTGGCGTTCGCGTGCCGGCGCCGCCGTGAAGGGCGTGCTCGCCGGCCGACCGGGCGAACCCGGCATCGCGCCGCTCGCGGGCCGCGCCGCCGAACAGGCCGACTCGCTCGATGCGCCCGTGCGCCTCACTCGCCACGCCGTGAGCGCCGATCTCGAGGGGCTCGTGCGCCACATCTGGATTCCCCGCTGGCGGCTGCCGTCCGGCATCGTCGTCGAGCAGGGCGTGCTCGACTACCCGTCGGCGAACCTCGTCGTCGAGCCGCACGCGGCAGCCCTCTACGGCCCAGAGCTCGGGCGCAGCCGCCAGCGCCTCGAGGGCGAGGGCTGGGCGTTCGGCGTGCTGCTGCAACCCGGCGTCGCGCACCGCCTCGCGCCCGGCCCCGTTCGCGAGATCGTCGGCTCGTCGGTCCCGCTCGATGCGCTGCGGGCGACGGATGCGGCCGGCTTCGCCGAGCACGTGCGCGCAACGGTCGGGGCGGGCGACGAGGCATCCGCGATCACCGGCTTCGAGGCGTGGCTCCGCAGCCAGCGCATCGAGCTCGACGACGATGCCGCGCTCCTGCGGCACGTCGTGGAGCTCGCCGAGACCGACCGTACGATCGTGCGCGCCGAGTCGCTCGCCGCAGCGTCGGGCCTGAGCCTTCGCGCACTCGAACGGCTCGTTCGCGGCCGACTCGGGCTCACGCCGAAGTGGCTCATCGGGCGCTACCGCATGCAGGAGGCCTCGCAGGCGCTCGCGGCGGCCGAGCCGCCGTCGCTGGCCGAGCTCGCCGCCGACCTCGGCTTCTCCGATCAGGCGCACTTCACGCGCCAGTTCCGGGCCGTCATCGGCGAGACCCCGCGCCGATACGCTCTCGCAGCCGCGACGGTGGCCGAGTCGTCGACCGCGGCCCTGCCATCCGGCTGAGGGGAACGACCCTCCCCTTCGCGGGCGCCGCGCCCTAGTGTGGAGAGCGTGAGCCCCAAGGCGTCGACGGCCGAGGTGCTGCAGATCGACGACCGCGAGGTGCGCATCAGCAGCCCCGACAAGATGGTGTTCCCCGAGCCGGGGCTGACGAAGCTCGACGTCGTGCGGTACTACCTCGCCGTCGTCGAAGGGGCGCTGCGAGGCGCCGGCGGGCGGCCGATGGTCCTGAAGCGCTTCGTGAAGGGCATCGATCAGGAGGCGTTCTTCCAGAAGCGCGCCCCCGAGAAGCGGCCCGACTGGATCGAGACCGCGACGCTGCACTACGCGTCCGGCAACTCGGCCGAAGAGGTCGTGATCCGCGACGCCGCAGCGCTCGCCTGGGTCGTGAACCTCGGTTGCCTCGACCTCAACCCCCACCCGGTGCGAGCCGAGGACCTCGACCATCCCGATGAGCTGCGCGTCGACCTCGACCCCATGCCGGGCGTCGAGTGGGCGCAGATCATCGACGTCGCGATGGTCGCCCGCGAAGTGCTGGCCGACCACGGACTCGTCGGCTGGCCGAAGACCTCGGGCTCCCGCGGCCTGCACATCAACGTGCGCATCGAACCGCGGTGGGATTACCGCGAGGTGCGGCTCGCGGCCGAGACCCTCGCGCGCGAGGTCGAGAACCGGGCTCCCGGCATGGCCTCGGCGAGGTGGTGGAAGGAGGAGCGGGGCGAGAGCGTCTTCGTCGACTTCAACCAGAATGCCAAGGATCGCACCGTCGCCTCGGCGTACTCCATCCGGCCGCTGCCCGACGCGCGGGTGTCGACGCCGCTCGACTGGAGCGAGGTGCGCGGCAGCCACCCCGAGCGATTCACCGTGGCGAGCGTGCTCGAGCGATTCGCCGAGCGCGGCGACCCCGCTGCCGGCATCGACGACGCCGTCGGCGGCCTCGACGGACTGCTCGCCCTCGCCGAGGAGCTCGGTCCGGCCGAGAAGCCGCCGAAGTCCTCCGACGGCTCTGGGCGCCGCGCCTCGACGATGCCCCTCATCGAGATCGCCCGTGCCGAGACGAAGCCCGAGGCGCTCGAGGGGCTCGAACGCTGGAAGGCGAGGCACCCCGAGGTCGTCGCGCTCCTCCACCCCGCCGACCTGCTCGTCGACGGCATGCGCGGCAGCTCGTCGCTCTGGTACCGCATCCGGGTGAACCTGCAGCACGTGCCCGAGGCCCAGCGGCCCGAGCAGGAGCCGCTCGAGGTCGACTACGACCCGTGGGCGGGCAAGGAGTGGAATCGCCCGTGAGCGACCTCGGCCCGGTGAACCCCGGATTCGCCGGCGATGCCGCATGGCTGCGGCGCTGGCACCTGCGCCCCTACGGCGACCCCATGACGACGGCATCGAGCCGGCTCATCCCCGTGCGAACGAGCGACGGCGCGCCGGCGATGCTGAAGCTCGCCCACATCGACGAGGAGGAGCGCGGCGCAGAGCTCCTCGTCGCCCTCGACGGACACGGCGCCGCGAAGGTGCTCGCCCATCGCGATGAAGCGCTGCTCCTCGAGCGCGCGACCGGAACCCGCGACCTCGTGCGGATGGTCGCCGAGGGCCGCGACGACGAGGCGAGCCGCACGATCTGCACAGCGGCCGGCCGCATCCACGCGGCATCCGCTCTCGTGCTCGAACGCCCCGACCCGCCGGAACTCATCGACCTGCCGACCTGGTTCCGCGAGCTGTTCACGGCCGCCGACGGCCTCGGCGCGCAGCACCGCCGCGGCGCCGACATCGCCGCCGCCCTCCTCGACGACCCGCGCGACCCGGTCGTGCTACACGGCGACCTGCACCACGGCAATGTGCTCGACTTCGGCGAGCGCGGCTGGCTCGCGATCGACCCGAAGGGCCTCGTCGGCGAAGCCGGCTTCGACTACTGCAACCTGCTCTGCAACCCCTCGCCCGAGCGGGCGCTGCGCCCCGGCCGGCTCGAACGCCAGTTCGGCGTCGTCGCCGAGGCGAGCGGCATCGAGCGGCCCCGGCTCGCGCAGTGGCTCGTCGCGTGGTGCGCGCTCTCGTCGACCTGGTTCGCGCTCGACGACGACCCCGGTCGGGCGGGGTCCGCCGCGGCGATCGGCGAGCGCGCGGCCGCGCTCCTCGCCGCCTGACCTCCCCCGGCGAACGTCGAAGGGGCGTCAGCGGCGCGTCAGCACGACCGGTTCCGCACTCGCCCACTCGCGCACGAGCTCCTCGCGCACCGCGACGCCGGTGCCGGGGGCGTCCGGTACCCGCAACTGCCCCCGGTGCTCGCCCGTGCCGAGCACGAACGGCTCCGTGACGTCGTCGGCGTAGTAGCGCGACGACGCAGAGGTGTCGCCCGGCAGCACGAAGCCGGGCAGGGCTGCGAGGGCGACGTTCGCCGCGCGGCCGATGCCGGTCTCGAGCATGCCGCCGCACCAGACCGGCACGTCGAGGGCACGGCACGCGTCGTGCACGCGCAGCGCCTCGAGATAGCCGCCCATGCGACCGGGCTTGATGTTGATGACGGACGTCGCCCCGCGTTCGATGGCGTCCACCGCGGTCGCGGCGTCGAGGATCGACTCGTCGAGGCAGACCGGCGTCTCGCATGCACTTGCGAGCAGCGCATGCGTCGCGAGGTCCTCCTCGGCGAACGGCTGCTCGATGAGCAGCAGCCCGAACGGGTCGAGGCCGGCGAGCAACGGGATGTCGTCGGCCGTGTACGCAGTGTTCGCGTCGACCTGCAGCAGGCCGCCCGGCCCCATGAGTTCGCGCACCGCCGCGACGGGCACGAGGTCCCAGCCGGGCTTGATCTTCAGCTTGATGCGCCGGTAACCTTCTTCGAGGTAGCCGGTGACCTCGTCGAGCAGTTCCTCGAGCGTCGGGGAGATGCCGACCGAGACGCCGCAGTCGACCCAGTCGCGCACCGCGCCGAACGCCTCGCCCATCGACCGCCCCTGGGCACGCAGCTCCGCGTCGAGCACGGCCGCCTCGATGGCGCCCTTCGCCATGCGGTGGCCCGAGACGAAGGCGAGCGCCGGCGCGACGGCTGCCGCGAGCGGCACGCCGCCCGAGCGGGCATCGCCCGCGAGCGCGGCGTGCGCGGCTCCGGCCGCCGGCGCGTCGAGCAGCGCGGGCGCGAGATAGCGCTCGATGACGGATGCCGCGCCGCCGACGTACTCCGAGGAGTAGAACGGATCACGGCCCGCCACGCACTCGCCCCAGCCGTCGCCCGCGTCGGTGCGCACCCGAACGAGCAGCGCCTCGCGCACGGTCTCCCGGCCGAAGCTCGTCTCGAAGGGGCGTACGAGCGGCACCTCGATGCGATGCAGCTCGATCGCCTCGATGCGCGGTGACGGGGTCGGCTGCGCGGCCGGCGTGGTCGGTGTTCCGGTCATGGGTGTCATTCGGCCTCCCGGTCGGGGTCGTCGTTCGTGAAGACGTAGTCGCCCGCCGAGTCGAGCTCGGGGCGCAGCCCGTCGGCGGCAAGCGCGGCGAAGGCGTCGTGCGAACGCTCGCGGAGTCGGGCCGCGTCGGCGGGGGCATCCGCTCGCAGTCGCTCGAAGTCGGGATCGAGCGCGAGGCCGCCTCGGGCCGACCAGGTCGGCTGCGGCCGCATGGCGAGCGCACGGCGGGTGCGCACGGAGTCGAGGCGCCAGCGCACCTCGAAGCGGTCGCTGCGGTCGGTCCCCGTGATCGCGTCGTCGAGCCGCCCATAGAAGTCGGGGTGGTAGGCGATGACCTCGGCACCGAGCCGCACGAGGTTCATGCGGGCGTTGCGACGGATGAGCGGGTCGTAGGTCCAGCGGATCTCGTCGATGCCGTGCTCGAGGCAGATCGCGCGCTGGCGGAGCTTGAGGGCGAGTCCGATGCCGCGGCCCCGGGCCACGGGGTCGACGGCGTTCATGTGCGAGTGCAGGTGGAGGCCGCCCTCCCAGCCGAGGAAGCCGAGCGCGGCGCCGAGCACTCCGGTGCCCGACGCGGGCCTCGGATCCACCGCGACGAGCAGCGTGCCGCCCGCGTGCGCCAGCGCCTGCAGCATCGAGCGGTCGGGCCCTCGCCCCTCGCCCCAGGTCGCCTCGAAGCGGGCGAGCATCTCGTCGAGCTCGCCGCCGGCGGCCTGGCGGGTCTCGACACCGGCGTGGGCGTCGGCGGCATCCGCCGACTCGATCGCAGCCGGCCACCCGGCCGCGGCCCTCGGACGCACCTCGATCATGCCTGCCGACCTTCCCTCATGGCTCGACGCTAGCGTGCGGCGACGCGGCTGCGGGAGCCTCATCGCCGCTCGTTGCGGCGATCGACTGCCGCCCGGGCCCCGGTAACGTTGGCGCATGGACTCGAAGCACATGGGGCGGGGCGCATGAGCCGCGGTGCCCACGAGTCGGTCGAGGCCCATCTCGAGCACGTGCTCGGCCGCATCCGCCCGCTCCCCGCGCTCGAGGTGCTGCTCGCCGAGGCGGGCGGGCTCGTGCTCGCGGCGTCGATCGAGACCCGGCTGCCGATCCCCGCCTTCGACAACTCCGCAATGGACGGGTACGCGGTTCGCCGGGCGGATGTCGCGGGCGCAGGGCCCGACCGCGAGGTGGCCCTGTCGGTGGTCGCCGAGGTGGCGGCCGGCAGCCCGCTCGATCCCACGATCGGGCCCGGCGAGGCGGTGCGGATCATGACCGGCGCAGCCGTGCCGTCCGACGCCGACGCCATCGTGCCGTTCGAGGACACCGACTCCGGTATCCGTTCCGTCCGGGTGACCGCGGCGCCGAAGCCGGCCGCGCACATCCGTCGCGCCGGCGAGGACGTCGAGGCGGGCCGGCCGATCCTCGAGCAGGGGGTCGTCCTGACCGCTGCCCGACTCGCCGCCGCGGCCGCGGCCGGCCACGCGCGAATGGCCGTGCGCCCCTCGCCGAGGGTCGCCGTCATCGTGACGGGCAGCGAGCTGGTCGGTCCCGGCGCTCCGCTCCGGCGCGGGCAGATCCCCGAATCGAACTCGGTGCTGCTGGCGGGGCTCGTGACCGAGGCGGGCGGCACGGTCGTTCGGGTCGAGCACGCTCCCGACGACGCCGAGGCCTTCGCCGCGGCGCTCGCCGGGGCGGTGGCCGAGCACCCCGACCTCGTCGTGATCTCGGGCGGGGTGAGCAAGGGGGATCACGACATCGTGCGGACGGCCCTCGAGCCCCTCGGGAGCGTCGACTTCCACTCCGTCGCGATGCAGCCCGGCAGCCCGCAGGCGTTCGGAACCCTGCCGGACGGCATCATCGTCTTCGGCCTGCCCGGCAATCCCGTCGCGGTGGCGGTGTCGTTCGAGGCGTTCGTGCGGCCGGCGCTCCAGCGGCTCCGGGGAGCTGAGCGCACGCAGCGACGCCGCCTGGCCGCCGTCGCCACGGCCGGCTGGCGCAGCCCGGTCGCCCGCCGGCAGTACATGCCGATCACGATCGTCGACGACGCCGATGGTGCGAGCCGGGGCGGGTTGCGGGTGCGTCCGGCCGCCGAGGGCGGTTCGGGCTCGCACCTCGTCGGCGGGCTCGCAGCGGCCGACGGCTTCGCGATCGTCGAGACGGGCATCGACGAGGTGCGCGCGGGCGACGAGGTGCAGATCGTGCTGGTCGGCGGATGACCCGGTCGAGCGGGGATCCCGGCATGGATCCCGGTGCAGCAGCCGCCCCACGGCCCGGCGCCCACGCGAGGGCGTTCACGCTCGACGCGGTGATCCTCGCGGGCGGTCGCTCGAGCCGGCTCGGCGGCACCCCGAAGGCGGAGCTCGAGGTGGGCGGCATCCGTCTCGTCGATCTCGCCGTGGCCGCCGCGCTCGAAGCCGGCGCCGGTCGCACGGTCGTCGCCGGGCCGCCCGGACTCGTCGCTCCCCCGGCGATCTCCCGGCGCGAGGACCCGCCGTTCGGGGGCCCGGTGGCCGGTGTGGCCGCCGCGCTCGAGGCGCTGCCCGACGCCGAACCGCATGGCGGGGCGGATGCCGCGTGGGTGCTCGTGCTCTCGTGCGACCTCCCGCATGCGCACGCCGTCGCCGCCGCGCTGGCCGACGCCGCACGAACGGCGACGGACTCGCCGACGGGCGACGGGATCGACGGCATCTGCCTCGACGACGGACGCCCGCAATGGCTCACCGCGGTCTATCGCCGTGCCCGGCTCGACGGCGCGCTCGCCCGGCTCGGCACCGTGCGCGATGCGTCGGTCGGGGCACTCGTCGGAGGGCTCCGCCTCGACCGGATCGACGACGTCGACGGCCTCGCCGCCGACGTCGACACGTGGGCCGACCTCCGACGCGCGCGCGAGGCATCCGCTCGCCCCGCCGGGGCCCCGAACCGCAACCCGGAAGGATCACGATGAACGACTCCCCCGCCCAGGCGACGCCGGGCGAACTCGACGAATGGGTCGCAGCCCTCGCCGCGGAACTCGGCATCGACGCCTCGGGCGTCTCGATCGGCGAGGTGCTCGACCTCACCCGCGAGGTCGCGCACGGCGTCGCCCGACCGGCGGGCCCGCTCAGCACCCTGCTCGTGGGGCTCGCCGCCGGTGCGGGCAAGGGCTCGATCGACGAACTCTCGGCGAAGGCCGCTGCGCTCGCCGCACGTTGGCCCGAGCAGGGCCGACCGCGCGGCTGAGCGGCCGCTCCGCGCCCCGACCGCCGATGCTCAGGCGCCGGGTCGTGCGTCGCGGAGCATGCCCGCGACGACGAGCGCGACCGCACCGACGAGCACGAGCAACCAGAGCCCGAGCGCGTAGGAGTTCGTCTCCGCCTGGTACGTCGCGCCCATCACGAGTGGCGGGAAGTACCCGCCGAGGCCGCCGGCGGCCGCGACGACGCCGGTCACCGCCCCGACCTTGTCCTTCGGGGTCGACGGCCCCACCCAGGCGAACACCGCGCCCATGCCGAGACCCATCGCGGCCGCCATCCCGATGAAGACGGCGCCCGTGAGCACCCCCTCGGGCGGTTGCTGCCCGACGATGTACGCCAGTGAGACGATGCCCGCGAGCGAGATGAGCGAGATGACCTTCGGGCCGACCCGGTCGGAGAGCGCCCCGCCGATCGGGCGGGCCACCACCGCGGCCACGGCGAACAGCGCCGTGCGGGTGCCGGCCCCGATCGGATCGACGTCGTCGGGGTAGATCGTCGTGAGGTACTTCGGCAGGAAGGTCGCGAAGGCGACGAAGCCGCCGAAGACGATCGCGTAGAGGAACGACATCTCCCACGTGATGCGGAGCCGCAGCGCACCCATGACCTTCGGCACGAGCGGCTGACGGCTCGGCTCCCAGACGGGCGAGTCCCGCAGGAACACCCACACCAGGATCGCGGTCGCCGTCATGATCGCCGCGATCAACAGGTGGGTCGGCAGGTATCCGAAGCTCTCGGCCAGTCGCGGCGTGAAGAACGCGGAGACCGCGGTGCCGATCATGCCCATGCCGAACACGCCCGTCGCGAATCCCCGACGCTTCGCCTCGTACCAGGCGCTCGAGAACGGCACGCCGACGGCGAAGATCGTGCCGGCGACGCCGAGGTAGAAGCCGGCGACGAGCAGCAGCGGGAAGCTCGCGAGCTCTCCGGCGAGCGCGACCAGCAGGACCGCGGGCACCGAGGCGAGCAGCACGAAGGTGAACATCCTGCGCCCGCCGAACCGATCGGTGAGGGCGCCGACGACGACCCGGCCGAGCGCGCCGACGAGCACCGGCATGGCGAGCATGAGCGAGATCTGGCCTTCGTCGAGTCCGAGTTCGGTCGCATAGGTCTTCTGCAGCGGCGCGATCACCATCCACGCCCAGAACCCGATCGTCGAGGCGAAGGTCGCCAGCAGCACCTGACCGAACTGCCCCCGCAGTTCGCCGCCCTCCCGTTGCGACGACTGCTGCGACACCTGTTGCGACGACGATTCGTTCATGCTGCCCCCTCGGCACGCTGGAGATCGCTGACGTTCCTGAGGCAGACAGTACCGGCCGACGGCCGAGAACGCACGCGCCCGCGGCGCCCGTTCGACGCGCGGAATCCGCTGATGCGGGCGAGTTCCTTCCCATTCGGGTGATCTCCCACCACAATGGCGGGAGGACGTGTCGGGGCGCGACCGTGGCCGACGCGAAGCACAAGCTGCAACGAGGAGGCTTCGATGAGCCGACCGCCCGGCCCTGCCGCCCAGCCCGCCACCGACGGCCCACTGGCCGACGCCCTCGTGAAGTTCGGCCGGTTCCTCCGGCCCGGAGAGGTGTCTCCCGACCTCCGCACGGTCACCCTCGACGGTGGCCGCCAGGGCGACGTCTTCTACCGCGATCGCTGGGCGCACGACAAGGTCGTGCGTTCGACCCACGGCGTGAACTGCACGGGCTCCTGCTCGTGGAAGGTGTACGTGAAGGACGGCATCATCACGTGGGAGACCCAGGAGACCGACTACCCGTCGGTCGGTCCCGACTCCCCCGAGTACGAGCCGCGCGGATGCCCCAGGGGCGCCGCCTTCAGCTGGTACACGTACTCCCCCACCCGCGTGCGCTACCCCTACGTGCGCGGGGTGCTGCTCGGCCTCTACCGCGAGGCGAAGGAGCGGGTCGGCGGCGACCCCGTGCTCGCGTGGGACTCGCTCATGGCCGACCCCGAGGCATCCCGTGCCTACAAGCGGGCTCGCGGCAAGGGCGGACTCGTGCGCGCCTCGTGGGACGAGGTGCTCGAGATCGTCGCGGCGGCGCACGTGCACACGATCAAGGCGCACGGGCCCGACCGGGTGGCGGGCTTCTCGCCGATCCCGGCGATGTCGATGGTCTCGCACGGCGCCGGGGCCCGGTTCATCAACCTCATCGGCGGCACGATGCAGTCGTTCTACGACTGGTACGCCGACCTGCCCGTGGCGAGCCCGCAGGTCTTCGGCGACCAGACCGACGTGCCGGAGTCGGCCGATTGGTGGAACTCCACGTATCTCATGATGTGGGGCTCGAACGTGCCCGTCACCCGCACGCCCGACGCCCACTTCATGACCGAGGCGCGCTACCGCGGCCAGAAGGTCGTGACGGTCTCGCCCGACTACGCAGACAACACGAAGTTCGCCGACGAGTGGCTCGCCCCGCACCCCGGCACCGACGGTGCGCTCGCGCTCGCGATGGGTCACGTGATCCTCCGCGAGTTCCTCGTCGAGCGGCGCACCGAGCGCTTCGAGCAGTACCTGAAGAGCTACGCGGACGCCCCGTACCTCGTGACCCTCGAACCACGCGGCGACGGATTCGTGCCGGGCAAGTTCGTCACGGCCTCGGACCTCGGGGGCGCTGCCGCCGCCGTCGACAACCCGCAGTTCAAGACGGTGCTGATGGCCGGCGACGGCACCCCGGTCGTGCCGAACGGCTCGCTCGGGCATCGCTTCGGAGCGTCCGACCAGGGCAAGTGGAACCTCGACCTCGAGGGCGTCGACCCGAAGCTCTCGATCATGGACGGCACCGGGTGGACGGGCGAGACGGCGGCGGTCGACCTGCCGCGCTTCGACGTCGCGCCCGAACCGGGCGCGGAGCAGGAGGGCGGAGCCGGCATCGTGCGCCGCGGCGTGCCGGTGGCGCACGTCGCCGGGCGCACCGTGACGACCGTGTTCGACCTGCTGCTCGCCCAGTACGGCGTCGGTCGCGAGGGGCTGCCCGGCACGTGGCCGAGCGGCTACGACGACGCCTCGACGCCGGGCACCCCCGCGTGGCAGGAGGAGATCACGGGCGTGCCGGCCGAGAAGGCCGAACGCATCGGGCGGGAGTTCGCCGACAACGCCGAACGATCGGGCGGCCGCTCGATGATCCTCATGGGCGCCGGCACGAACCACTGGTTCCACTCCGACACGATCTACCGCACCTTTCTCGCACTGACCACCATGACCGGCTGCCAGGGCGTGAACGGCGGCGGCTGGGCGCACTACGTGGGTCAGGAGAAGGTGCGACCCGTCACGGGGTACACGCAGTACGGCACCGCATCGGACTGGTCGCGCCCCGGCCGCGCCATGATCGGCACCGCGTTCTGGTACCTCGCCACCGACCAGTGGCGCTACGACGGGTTGCCGGCCGATCAGCTCGCCTCCCCGCTCGCCGCCGGCCTGTTCGCGGGCCGCACCACCGCGGACTGCCTCGTCGAGTCGGCCAAGCGCGGCTGGATGCCGAGCTACCCGACCTTCGACCGCAACCCGCTCGACCTCGTCGACGACGCCCGCGCCGCAGGGAAGGAGCCCGGCCAGTACGTCGTCGACAGCCTGAACGACGGCTCGCTGCGCTACGCCTGCGAAGACCCCGATGCGCCCGAGAACTTCCCGCGGGTGCTGAACGTGTGGCGGGCGAACATCCTCGGATCCTCGGGCAAGGGCAACGAGTACTTCCTGAAGCACCTGCTCGGCACCGACTCCTCCGTGCGCGCCGCCGAGGCCTCCGAAGGCCGCAGGCCGACGACGATCGACTGGCGCGACGAGGCGCCAGAGGGCAAGCTCGACCTGCTCGTGACGACCGACTTCAGGATGACGTCGACCACGCTCTTCTCCGACGTCGTGCTGCCGGCCGCGACCTGGTACGAGAAGCACGATCTGTCGTCGACCGACATGCACCCGTTCGTGCACTCGTTCAACCCGGCGATCGCCCCGCCGTGGCAGACGAAGACCGACTTCGAGATCTTCCACCTCATCGCCGGCCGTCTCTCCGACTACGCCGCGGCCCACCTCGGCACGCGTGAGGACCTCGTGGCCGCGCCCCTCATGCACGACACCCCCGACGCGATGGCGACCCCCCACGGAACGGTCGAGCACGACCTGCCGCTCGTGCCGGGCGTGACCATGCCGAAGCTCGTCGTCGTCGAGCGCGACTACACCGCGATCGCCGACAAGATGGCGACCCTCGGCCCGCTCGCCGTGAAGGCCGGCATGGTGACGAAGGGCATCGTGTTCGACCCGACCCCGGAGGTCGCCGAGCTCGGACGCCTGAACGGCGTCGCCCAGACCGGCGCCGGCGCCGGGCAGCCGCTGCTCGACACCGACGTGAAGGCCTGCGAGGCGATCCTCGCGCTCTCGGGCACCACCAACGGACGCCTCTCGGTGCAGGGGTTCCGCCAGCTCGAGCAGAAGACCGGCCAGAAGATCGCGCAACTGGCCCTCGACCACGAGGGCGGGCGCATCCGCTTCGCCGATGTGCAGGCGAGGCCGGTCTCGGTCATCACGAGCCCCGAGTGGTCGGGCTCCGAACACGGCGGGCGCCGCTACACCGCCTTCGCGATCAACGTCGAGCACCTGAAGCCGTGGCACACCCTCACCGGTCGCCAGCACTTCTTCCTCGACCACGACTGGATGGCCGAGCTCGGCGAGAACCTGCCGATCTACCGGCCGCCGCTCGACCTCGCGAGGCTCTTCGGCGACTCGCCGGCGGTCGGGTCGACGACGCCGAGCGGCGACCCGGCGGCATCCGGCCATGCCGAGGTCGCCGTGCGTTATCTCACCCCGCACTCGAAGTGGTCGATCCACTCCGAGTACCAGGACAACCTCTTCATGCTCTCGCTCTCGCGAGGCGGCCCCACGATCTGGATGAGCCCGCAGGACGCCGCGAAGATCGGCGTGCGCGACAACGAGTGGATCGAGTCGTACAACCGCAACGGCGTCGTCGTCGCGCGAGCGATCGTCTCGCACCGCATGCCGGAGGGCACGGTGTACATGTACCACGCGAAGGACCGCACGGTCGATGTGCCGCGCACCGAGACGAGCGGTCGGCGCGGCGGCATCCACAATTCGCTCACCCGCGTGCTCTTGAAGCCGAGCCACCTCATCGGCGGCTACGCGCAGCTCTCGTTCGCCTTCAACTACCTGGGGCCGACCGGCAACCAGAGAGACGAGGTCACCGTGATCCGCCGCCGCAGCCAGGAGGTCGAGTACTGATGAAGGTCATGGCGCAGATGTCGATGGTCATGAACCTCGACAAGTGCATCGGATGCCACACCTGCTCGGTCACGTGCAAGCAGGCGTGGACGAACCGGTCGGGCGTCGAGTACGTCTGGTTCAACAACGTCGAGACCCGGCCCGGCGTCGGCTACCCGCGCGGCTACGAGGACCAGGAGAAATGGGGCGGCGGCTGGGTGCGCACGAAGCGCGGTCGGCTGAAGCTCAGGAGCGGCGGGCGGCTGAAGAAGCTCGCGACGATCTTCTCGAACCCCAAGCTGCCCGAGATCCACGACTACTACGAGCCGTGGACCTACGACTACGACATGCTGCTGAACGCCCCCGCCGGCGAGCAGACGCCGGTGGCGAGGCCCAAGAGCCTGCTCACGGGTGAGGACATGAAGATCTCGTGGTCGGCGAACTGGGACGACAACCTCGGCGGCTCGGGCGAGACCATGGCGCAGGATCCGATCCTGCAGCACATGTCGGAGCACGTCGCCGCGGAGTTCTCGGACACCTTCATGTTCTACCTCCCCCGCATCTGCGAGCACTGCCTGAACCCCTCGTGCGTTGCCTCCTGCCCCTCGGGCGCGATGTACAAGCGCGAGGAGGACGGCATCGTGCTCGTCGACCAGGACCAGTGCCGCGGATGGCGCATGTGCGTCTCCGGCTGCCCGTACAAGAAGGTGTACTTCAACCACAAGACCGGCAAGGCCGAGAAATGCACGCTGTGCTATCCGCGCCTCGAGGTCGGGCTGCCGACCGTGTGCTCCGAGACGTGCGTCGGGCGGCTGCGCTACCTCGGGCTCGTGCTCTACGACGCCGACCGGGTGGCGGCCGCCGCGAGCGTCGAGAACGAGCACGAACTGCTCGACGCCCAGCGCGACGTGTTCCTCGACCCCCACGATCCTGCCGTGATCGAGGCCGCGCGCGCCGAGGGCATTCCGGAGGACTGGATCGACGCGGCCCAGCGCAGCCCCATCCGGCGTCTCATCAGCGAGTACCGGGTGGCGCTGCCGCTGCATCCCGAGTACCGCACGATGCCGATGGTCTGGTACATCCCGCCGCTGTCGCCCGTGGTCGACGTGATCTCCTCCTCCGGCAACGACGGCGAAGACGCGAAGACCCTGTTCGCGGCGATCTCGAAGCTGCGGATCCCGCTCGAGTACCTCGCCGGGCTCTTCACCGCCGGCGACACGCGCCCGGTCGAGGCGTCGCTGCGCAAGCTCGCCGCGATGCGCTCGTACATGCGGGGCATCAACCTCGGAGAGGGCAAGGACGAGCGCATCGCCGACGCGGTGGGCATGACCGGCGAGACCCTCGAGGAGATGTACCGGTTGCTCGCGATCGCGAAGTACGAGGAGCGCTACGTGATCCCGGCCGCGCACACCGAGCAGGCCCGCGAACTCGACGAACTCGCCTGCTCGCTCGACTACGACGGCGGCCCGGGCATGGGCGGCGCCGGACCGTTCGGGTCCTCCAGCGGTCAGCAGGTGCCGGTGGCGGTCGAGAACTTCCACGCGCTGAAGAACCGGCAGACCGCCGACCGGCCGTCGACGCCCGGCCGGGTGAACCTCTTGAACTGGGACGGCAACGGAACGCCCGGCGGGCTGTTCCCCCCGAAGGGCGAGAAGAAATGACGGCCCGCCTTCGCCTGCCGATGCAGATCACCCTGAACCGGATGCCCCGGCCGATGCAGTCCCTGACCCTCACGCGCGACCAGCGCAGGGCGTCGCAGATGGCGGCCTCGCTGCTGCTCGACTACCCCGGGCCGGGCTTCGCCGAGCGGCTCGGCGCGATCGAGGCATCCGTCGCCGCGCTGCCCGCGCCCATCGCGGCCGAGTTCGCGACCTTTCTCGATCATGCCCGCGCGACGCCGCAGGCCGAGCTCGAGGCGCAGTACGTCGCGACCTTCGATGTGAAGCGCAAGTGCTGCCTCTACCTCAGCTACTACACGGCGGGCGACACGAGGCGGCGTGGCACCGCGCTCGTCGCGTTCCTCGAGGCCTACCGGGCGGCGGGCTGGGAGTTCGACGCGGACGAACTGCCCGACTTCCTGCCGGCCGTGCTCGAACTGGCGGCGCGAAGCGACTCGCCCGTGGCATCCGAGCTGATCGCCGCGCATCGCGAGGGGCTCGAGGTGCTGCGCGCGGCACTCGAACGGCTCGACAGCCCCTATGCAGCGGTCGTTCGCGCCGTCTGCGGCTCGCTTCCCGAGATCGACGACGCGACCCGCGAACGCGTGCTCGCCCTCATCGACGAGGGGCCGCCGACCGAGACGGTCGGGCTGTCGTTCCTCGGCAACCTGCCGCCGTTCACCCCCGCCGGGGGCCCGCCCGAGGAGGTTCGCACGTGAACGCACTCGAGATCGTGCTGTGGGTGGCGCTGCCCTACGCGGCGTTCGCCGTGTTCGTCGTCGGCCACATCTGGCGGTACCGCTACGACAAGTTCGGCTGGACCACCCGGTCGAGCCAGGTGTACGAGAACCGGCTGCTGCGCTGGGGTTCGCCCATGTTCCACCTCGGCATCCTCTTCGTCATCGCCGGGCACTTCGTGGGCCTCATCATCCCGCGCGAGTGGCTGTACGCGATCGGCATCGACGAGCACATGTACCACCTCGGAGCGACGGCGCTGGGAACGGCGGCCGCGGTGCTCACCATCGCGGGCCTCGTGATCCTCATCTACCGGCGTCGCACGGTCGGGCCGGTGTTCCTTGCGACGACCACGATGGACAAGGTCATGTACGTCTTCCTCGGCGCCACGATCGCGTTCGGCACGGCCGCGACCGTGCTGCACCAGGTGTTCGGGCCGGGGTACGAGTACCGCGGCACGATCGGGCCGTGGTTCCGGAGCCTCATCGGCCTGCAGCCGCAGCCCGAGCTCATGGCCGACGTGCCGCTCGCGTTCCAGCTGCACGTGATCACCGCGACCCTGCTCTTCGCGCTCTGGCCGTTCACCCGGCTCGTGCACGTGTTCTCGGCCCCGGTCGGCTACCTCTTCCGCCCCTACATCGTGTACCGCTCCCGCGATGCGCAACGGCCCAACCGGCCCACCCGTCGCGGATGGGAGCCCGTCGAGCAGCCGGACCCGAAGCGGCTCACCAAGCTCTGAGCCGCCGGGCCTGCACCCTCGACGGGCGGATGCCGCAGCAT
>NZ_JBHURI010000036.1:0-40030 GCF_042673425.1 Agromyces sp. NPDC056965
GTGCGGCCGGGACACCCGCCGCGCCGGCGCCCGGCGTCGGCACGCGGCATCCGCTGCCCGCGTGGCTGCTGGTCGCGATCGGCGCCGCCGGAGTGCTCGCGTACCAGCCCGCGTTCTTCGCGGGCACCGCCGCGAACGGCGTCGCGGTCGGCACGGTCGTCGCGCTCGGCTCGGCCCCGGTCATCACCGGTGCGCTCGACTGGGCGTTGCGACGCCGCTATCCCGGCCACCGCTGGGCCGTTGCGACCGCCATCGCGACGCTCGGGGTCGGCATCCTCGCCGCGGCGACCGGCGGCGGCGGGGCCGTCGGCGCCGACCCGCTCGGCCTCGCGGCCTCGCTCGGCGCGGGCGCCTCGTACGCCGTCTACACGCTCGCCGCGAAGGCCCTGCTCGACCGCGGCTGGCGCGGATCGTCGAGCATGGGCGCACTGTTCGGCGTCGCGGCCGTCTTCAGCATCCCCCTGCTGGCGGCGACGGATGCCTCGTGGCTCGCGACCGGGCCAGGGCTCGCGATGGCCCTCTGGCTCGGCCTCGTCACGACGACCGTCGCCTACCTGCTCTTCGGCTACGGGCTCGGCGGCCTCACCCCGGCGACCGTCTCGACACTGACCCTCGCCGAACCGTTGACCGCCGGCGTCCTCGGCGTCGCGCTCCTCGGCGAAGACCTGACCTCCGCCGCCCTGCTCGGCCTCCTCGTGCTCGCCGCCGGGATCATCGTGCTCGCGACGGCGGGGACGGGCAGGCGACCCCGGGTCGCCGTCGGCTGATCGTGCGTTGCGTCGCGGCCCGGGCCTTCGGCGACGAGCACCGCTGCGAGGTGCCGGTCACGAGGATCGTGTGCCCCGTTTTGGGTAAGGTGCGCACCCTAGCAGCCGAGTAGCGTCGGGGGCAACTTCCTACTCGAGGAACTGTCACCGACTCGTCGACGTTTGGTTCAGTCGCGAGTCGTCACCGATGCCGGGGCGACCCGGCATCACCCCCGCTCGCCCGTACCCGAAACGAACCTGCCCATGCCTGCAACCCGCCGGCGTTCTCGTCGACTCCGTAGTGGCCGCTCCGCCACCAGTGGATCCGTGTCGCGCTCATGACCGGCTTCCCCTCGCCCATGGAACCGCCCGCGAACAACGTCGCGCGGTTCCACGGTTCCGGTGCGCCCCTCGCCGTCGATGCCGACGAGGCCTCGACCTCGGGCGCCCGGTGGGTCCGGCGATATCGCGATCGGCTGCGTGTCACCGACGCGGTGATCGTCGCCGTCGCCATGCTCACCGCCGTCGCCGCGAGATCCGCGATCATGGGTCCGAACATCCTCGACGAGATGGCCACCGAGCGGATCGGAGCACCCGTCGCCATCGCGGCGGCGTGGCTGCTCGCCCTCGTCGCATTCCGCACTCGCGAACCGCACGTCCTCGGTGGCGGCGCACTCGAGTACAAGCGGGTGCTCAACGCGAGCGCGACCACCATCGGCGTCGTGGCCATCATCTTCCTCGTCGCGCAGCCCCCGAACGTGCGGTGGTATCTCGGGATCGGGGCTCCCGTCGGCGTGGCCGGCCTGCTGGCCGGCAGGTGGCTCTGGCGCAGATGGCTCTATACCGAACGCCGTCGAGGTCGCTTCCTCTCGCGCGCGATCGTGGTCGGGTCCCGCGTCGATGCGGAGTACGTCGCCTGTCAGATCGCACACGACGCCGGCGCCGGATTCGTCGTCGTCGGTGCGGCGATCGACGACGGCGACGGTTCGGAGTTCACCGCCGAGGGCCGGCCGGTTCCCGTCTTCGACGGCATCACCGCCGCAGCGGCCGCGGCAGCGGCGCTGCATGCGGACGCGGTCATCGTCACCGGGCAGTACAACTTCGCGGGCGATGCCATCCGACAGCTCAGCTGGGCTCTCGAGGGCACGGCGACCGAGCTCGTGCTCTCATCGAGGCTGACCGACGTCGCCGGCCCCCGCATCCACTTCCGCCCCGTCGCCGGACTCCCCCTCATCCAGGTCGAGATCCCCCAGTTCGACGGCGGCAAGCACGCCCTCAAGCGGGGCTTCGACGTGATCGCGGCCTCGCTCGGCCTCATCGCGATCGCGCCGATACTGATCGCGATCGCGGTCGCGATCAAGCTCGACGGCCCCGGCCCGATCCTCTACATGCAGGAGCGCATCGGCCGCGACGGCAAGACCTTCAGGCTGTTGAAGTTCCGATCGATGGTTCCGGGCGCCGATCAGGTGCGCACCGAACTCCTCGAACGGAACGAGGCCGCCGGTCTGCTCTTCAAGCTCAAGGACGACCCCCGGGTCACTCGCATCGGCCGGTTCCTCCGGCAGCACTCCCTCGATGAGCTCCCACAACTCTGGAACGTGCTCCGCGGTGAGATGAGCATGGTCGGCCCCCGGCCGCCGCTCGCGGAGGAGGTCGACCGGTACTCCGAGCCGGTGCACCGCAGGCTCCTCATCAAGCCGGGGCTCACGGGCCTCTGGCAGGTCAGCGGAAGGTCCGACCTGAGCTGGGAGGAGAGCGTGCGCCTCGATCTGTACTACGTCGAGAACTGGTCGCTCACGGGCGACCTCATGCTCATCTGGCGCACGGTGCGGGTCGTCGTACGGTCGGTCGGCGCGTACTGATCGTCAGCGGGTTCCTGCGGCGAACTGCTCCATGCGCGTCATCCCGACGGCGTCGCCGACGGCGACCGACCGGCGGTGCTCGCCGTGGCACGCTTCCGGCGGGAGCTCGAACGCAGGACCACGAGGGCGATGAGGCTGCCGATGGCCGCCCCGAGCACGTTCGCGAGCACGTCTCGCAGGCTCGCCACTCGGGAGGGGAGGATGAGCTGCACCAGCTCGACCGACGCCGACAGCACCACCGCCGACGTCAGGCCGAGCCAGAAGCGTCGCGTCGAGAGGGTCAGCAGCAGCCCGAACGGAACGAAGAATGCGATGTTCGCAGCGAACTCGACCATTCCCGCGCGGACTCCGGGGACTCCGAGTGCATCGTTCGCCCACGTCGCGATCGCCTGGGTGATCGCTCCGAACGACAGCGGCGCCATCAGCACGACGGCAGCGAGCAGCAGGTACACCGCCAACACCCAGAGAGCCCACTGGGGACGCATCCGCTCCACAACCCGCCTCGATTCGAACCTGGTCGCGCGCAAGCCGCGGAACGCTGCGACTTCCGCGATCCGGCCCGGCCCGGCCAGCGTATCGCGACCGTTCCCGCCCTCGACTCCCCCTGACTGGGGGAGGCGGACGCTGGTTCTGCACGAGTAGTTTCTCGATTGGGCGAGTGGTCGGCGAGCCGATCCCTCGACCCATCGAAGGGGAACCGCGACTCGGTGATCATCCGACGCTCCATGATCCCGAACCGATCACGATCGTCACCGTCATCGTCACCGTCGCTGTCGCCGAAGGAGCGTGCTGAGTTGACTGTCGCCTCGTCGCCATCCGACGCCGAACCTCTCGTCTCCGTCGCCGCGAGTGCGCAGATCGACCCGTCGTCGAGCATCGGCGACGGCACCCGGATCTGGCACCTGTCCCAGCTCCGGGAGCGTGCCGTCGTCGGCTCGAACTGCACCATCGGACGGGGCGTCTACATCGGTCCCGGGGTCGTCATCGGCGACCGGTGCAAGATCCAGAACTCCGCGCTCGTGTACGAGCCGGCAGTGGTCGAGGACGGCGCCTTCATCGGACCGGCCGTCGTGCTCACGAACGACGAGTATCCGCGCGCCGTGAATCCCGACGGCACCGTGAAGTCCGCCGATGACTGGCACGCCGTCGGCGTCATCGTGCGCGCGGGCGCATCGATCGGCGCTCGTGCCGTGTGCATCGCACCCGTGACGATCGGCGCATGGTCGCTCGTCGCGGCGGGGGCCGTCGTCACGAAGGACGTCCCGGCGCACGCACTCGTGGTCGGCACGCCGGCCCGGCAGGTGGGCTGGGTCGGCAAGGCGGGCGTGCCGCTCACCCTCGAACCCGATGGGCGCTGGACCTGTCCGCGCACCGGAGAGCGCTACGCCGAGATCGACGGCGTGCTTTCGGAGCAGACCCGCTGAGTGGAACACCGTGCGACGACCGATTCCGACACCCGACACGAGCCGCAGACGTCTCCTCGCCGTGGCCGTGGCAATCGTCGCGGCCGTCACCGGAGTCGTGAGTCTCGCCGTCCTGGCGACGATGGGGGCCGCGGCCGACACGACCACGATCTGGGGCACCGAGCGGCCGCCCGGCGTGGAGTTCTCCTCCGATCCGCAATCGGTGGAACTCGGCACCGTGTTCATTCCGACCGTCGGCGGAGTCGCCACCGGCATCCGCTTCTACAAGGCTGAGGGGGCCACAGGCGAGCACACGGGCACCCTGTGGTCGGAGGACGGCGGGAAGCTCGCCGACGCCGCCTTCGCCTCCGAGACGTCATCGGGCTGGCAGAGCGCCGAGTTCGCGCACCCCGTCGAACTCGAGGCCGACCAGACCTACGTCGTCTCGTACCGAGTGCCGCAGGGCGGCGGCTACGGGGTGACGGTGGACCACTCGGGCGGGTCGCACAGCGATGCGCTCGATGTCGGCATCACGGACGCCGGGGTCTTCTCGTACGAGTCGGGCGACGCCGTTCCTCGCGCGAGCTGGCGCTCCAGCCAGTACTGGGTGGATGTCAACTTCGTCACCGACGCGACACCCACGCCGCTGACCGCGCAGGGCGTCTTCCCGACCCGTGAGACCGTCGGCCTGCCCGATGGCTGGAAACCGGAGCGCGAGGAGACGGGCGAGGTCTGGATCCGCGAGGCGGGCGCCGTGATCGAGGACGTCCGGTACACCGACAGCACGATCTACGTCGAGGCCCCGAACGTGACCTTCCGCCGCATCCAAGCCGACGATGCCCGGATCGTCACCGACTACGGCAACGTGTGCAGGAACGGCCTTCTCGTCGAGGACTCCGAGTTCACCTCGAGCGGAACCAACGGCTTCGAGGTGATCGGCCCCGGCGGCTACACCGTTCGGAACACCGCCATCGACGGCGTTCCGGAAGGACTCCGTGCGGGAGGCAAGGGCGTCGGGTGCGAGACCGTGACCGTCGAGTTCACCTTCATCCGCATCACTCCCCCGCAGGTCTGCGGCGACTGGCACGGTGACGGCATCCAGGGCTATGACGGACCGCATCTCGTCGTCCGACAGTCCACCATCCTGATGGAGGAGACGGAAGGATGTCACGGAACCGCGCCGTTCTTCTACCCCAGCGGGCAGGAGAACACCTCGGTCGACATCGACGGATTGATCGTCAGCGGCGGCGGGTACTCCTTCCGCAACGGCATGCCGGGCTCGATCCGGAACCTCAACGTCGTCGACGGCGGTTGGGGCTTCGCTCCGGTCGACGTCCGCTGCTCGGCCGTGCAGACCTGGCAGGCTCGTGTGGTGACGCTCGACGCGGCCGGACAGCCCGTCCCGCTCAGTCGTCTGCGGTGCTCGGGAGACGGCGGCTGACCGCAGCGTAGAGCGCAGTCATCCGCTCGAGACGATGCACCCAGAGGTGGGTCGACGCTGCGCGCATCCGGGCTGCCGCACCCATGCGGCGGCGGAGCTCGGGATCCGCAGCGAGCGCTCGCAGCGCGGCCGCGCAGTCCACTGACATCTGTGCGGGCGAGTCCGCCGGGATCCGGAACGCGCACGACTCATCGGTACTGGCCGCAGGGCCTCCGCGGTCGCAGACCACGAGCGGCAGGCCGAACGACATCGCCTCCAGCACGACGCTGCCGCCGGGCTCGCGATAGCTCGGGAAGACGAAGACGTCGGCCCGCTCGTAGAACCCGTCGACGACGGCGCGCGGCACCTGTCCATGGAACGTGACGCGGTCGTCGAGGCCCAGGTCGCGGACGAGTTCCTCGCATGCCTCGCGGTCGTTGCCCTCGCCGAGGACGTCGAGGGCGAGGTCCTGGTCGCCCAGGAGGTGCATGGCCCGGATGACATCGCGCAGGCCCTTCGTCCGGACGATGCGCCCGACGTGGAGGAGCCGCACGGGTCCGCTGCGTCCCGAGCGATCCACCGGCGGATGCACCGCGTGCATCGCCACGTCGCTCATCGTCTCGAAGCGCCGGATCGACAGACCGGCGAGCAGCTCGCGAACGTAGGGCGCGATCCCGACGACGCAGTCGGCCGATTCGAACGACCGGCGGAGCAGCGGATCGTGTCGCAGGCGGAACCCGTCGATGCGCCGCAGCCGCTGGTACCACGGGATCGCGCCTTCCTCGGAGACGAAGGCGGGCGGCGAGTCGAGGCTGCCGCCGAGCGGTCCGAGGATGAGCGGGATCCCGAGACCCGCCGCGGGAGACGGGTAGCGCATCGACGCCGGGATGACCTGGTGCGCGACGTCGAACTGCTCCCCCTCGGCGAGCCGCGCACGGATCCATCGCCGCGCCTTCACGTAGAACGGCAGGTACCCGGGCTCCATCAGGCTGTTGAGGCGCTCGAAGCGACCGACGCCCTTCGGCTCGGGCCACTCGATCACGCGGACGCCGGGCAGTTGCCGGGAGGGCGGCACATGGCCGCGCTTGAACGTCGTCACGAGGGTCAGGTCGAAGCGCTGCGACAGGAGGCTCGCCCACTGGTGCGCCAGCCAGGACTCGCCGACGTCCGAACCATCGCAGGTCGGCGCGATCATCAGGACCCTCGTCACGTCGGGCCGCTCGCTCCCCGGCACGCCTTCGCCGCTCATCCCGGCAGGAAGGTGTCACTCGCGCCGAGCGCGGCCGGCCGCTCCGCGGGACGCAGCAGGGCGCGAACGGTCGGCCAGGAGGCGCCATGCCAGCGGATGGCGCGACGCACCTCGATGAGCACGGTCATCGAGAAGTACAGCCAGGCCCGCACGGGCCCCGTCTGCCGACGGTAGACGCGGACCCGGTTCACGGCCTTCATCGTGTGGGTCGTGACACTCTCGCCCGACCCGCCGCCGATGTGCATGGCGCCCGCGACGGGCGTGTAGACCGTCACTCCGCCGGCGTCCCGCGCGCGCAGGCAGAAATCCGTCTCCTCCGAGTAGAGGAAGTACGACTCGTCGAGCCCTCCGACGGCCTCGTAGCACCGCCGGCCGACGAGCAGGATGGCGCCGACCGCCCAGTCGACCTCCTGCTCGTGCTCGTACTCCCGAGCATCCTCGATCCGTTCGGCGAACGATGCGAGGCCGGTGAAGCTCAATCCGCCGACGCGACCGAGTGTCGGCGCCCGGCGGAGGGTGCGGGAGAGGCTGCCGTCCTGCTCCCGGATGCGGGGCGCGACGATGCCGACCCCCGGCCTGCGCAGCACCGCGAGCATGCGGGGCACGGCATCGGCGTCGAGCTTCGCGTCGGGGTTCAGGATGAGGATCGCCTCGGCCTCGGGAGACGACCGGACGGCGAGGTTGATCCCCGCCGCGTAGCCGTCGTTCGTCGAGGGCACGACCGTGCAGTCGGAGCGACGGCCGAGGAGCTCGAGGGTACCGTCGGTCGAACCGTTGTCGACGACCACGACCGAGTACGACGTCGTCGCGAATGCGGCAGGGAGAGTGTCGAGCAGGTCCGAGATGTGCTGCTCGCTGTTGTAGGTTACGACGACCGCGGCGACATCGACTGTCACGCCGTACATCCTAGGCGGGTGGGTCCGCAGCGGTCTCGCCCCAGAACGTGGGGCGGGATGGGGTGACGACGCGCGCCGTTGTGCCCTACTTTGAAGGTGTGGACCCGGCCTCTGGGGATGTGGATCCGACCCGACTCCGTGCGACGCCGCCGGGGGGTTCCGCGCGGCCTCTGGTGGTCGTGCTGTACGACGATCGGCCCGACGCCCTGACGGGTCTGAAGCTCGCCGCCCTCAGCCTCCGGGCCACGAGTCCCGGCCTCGACGTCCGTGCGATGGTGCCCGATGCATCCGATCGCTTCCGGGCCTGGGCGACGGCTCATGGCGTCACGGTGATCGACGTGCCCGGCTCGCTGCGTGCGACGGGCTGGGACGTCAAGCCGACCGTGCTGCTGCACCTGCTCGACGAGGGAGCCGATCCCGTGCTGTGGTTGGACACCGACATCGTCGCCACTCGCGACCTCCGCCCCTTGCTCGACCCGCACCCCGACGACGTGCTCATCGCCGCGGAGGAGTACTACTGGGGCTACCACCAGTGTTCGCCGGTGCGAACGACGACGCTCGGCCTCGAGGTGGGCCGTGTGCTTCCCAGGTCGATCAACTCGGGCGTGCTCCGCGTCTCGGCGGCGCATCGACCGCTTCTCGAGCACTGGGCCGCGGTGCTCGGGACCCCGGAGTACGCAGCGGCACAGGATGCCCCGATCCCGCGTCGCCCGGTCGCCTACCTCGGCGATCAGGAGGTGCTCGGCGGGCTGCTCGGCTCGAGCGGGTATGCGAGCGTGCCGCTCGTGCAGCTCCGCCGCGGGGTCGACATCGCCCAGTGCTTCGGGCCGTCCGGATTCACCGTGAAGGAACGCTGGGCCGCCCGGCGCGAGTTGCCGGCTCTCGTGCACGCCATGGGCCGGAAACCCTGGTCGCGTCCTGAACGGGGCACGGGGAGCCTCCGCCGACGCCTCGGGTCCGAATGGGAGCAGCTGCACCTCGACCTCACCCCGTTCGTCTCCGCCGCGGAGCCGCATCTCGCCGAACTGGACGAGCCCGTCGACTGGGCAGCCCCCGTCACCGGCATCGGGCGGCTGCTCGCGAGCATCGGGTCACCGGCGCTGCGGGAGGCGCCCCTCGCGATCCTCGACACGACGCAGCGCGGCGTGCGCCGAGCGCTCCGCATCCGCCAGGTGCCCGCCTGAGGTCCTCCTTCGCGCCGAATGCGAGGCCGGCCGAGCTGCCGAGCGGTCATCCGAGGTAGCGGAACCTGCGCCACCGATGCCATCGCGTCCACGCGGCGAGGTCGCGCCCGGCGGAGCGCACGGCCGGTGGGATGCCGCGCGGCCGACCGCCTGCGCGGCGTACCTGCGCATCCGCCCACGGCCCGCGGGCCACGACCTCGGGGTCGATGCGGTTCGCGAGTTCCAGTATCCAGTCCACGCGGTCGGCGGGCACCTCGGCTCGGTCGAGATCTCGCAGCAGGTCGAACAGCACCTCGTCCGAGAGGCGCCGGCGCATCACCGCGCCCAGGCGGGCGGCGTCGTTCCTCCGCGACCATCCGGAGAGGAACCCCTCGTAGGCCCGCCAGCGCTCCTCGATGTCCCGATAGCCGCTGTAGCCCGTCGAGAGGTTCGAGGCGTGCCGACGGTAGTACGCCTGGTCGACGCCGTTGACGTGGCCGACGTCGGCGACGGCCGCGATGCGCAGCCACATCTCGACGTCGCCCGAGTGCGGGAGGTCGGGGTTGTAGTAGCCCACCGCATGCTGCACCGTCGTGCGCACGACCGCCTCGGGAGAGGAGATGTTGTTCCACCCTCGTCGCATCTGCAGTCCGATCCACTCCTCGCCGCGCCAGGTCGCCCAGGTCACGGTCGGCATCGGCGAGCGAGGCGACGGCTCGGTGACGAACTTCTGCGCGTGACCGAACGTGAAGCCGACCGTCGGGTTCGCCTCCATGAGCGCTGCCGCCCTCCAGAGCGACCCTGGAGCGAGCATGTCGTCGGCGGAGAGCAGCACGACGTAGTCGGAGTCCGCCTCGCGCAGACCGACGTTGTAGGTCCGGATGTGGCCGAGGTTCACCTCGTTCCGGATGAGGCGGACGCCCTCGTGCGCGCCGGCGAGTCGTTCCGCCACGAGCGCCGAGTCGTCGGTCGACGCGTCATCCACGATCGTCACGGTCGTGCGCACGCCCGACTGGAGCAGGATGCTCTCGACGCACTGGGGCAGGTAGTGGCCGTAGTTGTAGCACGGCACGACCACCTCCACGTGCGGTGTCGCACCGACGGGGGGCTGAACGAACCGGCTCAACTTCATCGTGACCCCCGAACCGCGTGAATTCGATCGAACCTCGGCGATGCCCGGTCGAGGCTAACCGAGCCGACGGTGCGCTCGCGACTCCCCGTCCGGGGGACTCCTCCGCGCTCAGCCGCTCCCTGCTGCGCCGCCGTCGTGCTCGAGGCGGTACAGGGCCCCGCACACTCCGAGGAGCAGGAAGAGCGAGCCCATCGTCATCGGGAAGGCGAAGGCGTCGAAGAAGGAGAGGCTGATGAACCCGACGGAGATCGCGGCGACGAGGGTCAGCGCGAGGTCCCGAGTGCGATCGTCCGAACTGGCGCGTCGGAGCCGCAGCATCGTGATCGCCGCGACGACGCCGAGCGCGATGAAGGCCAGCGTGCCGATGACGCCGATGGTGACGAGGAGGCCCAGGTACTGGTTGTCGAAGATCCGGTACTTCGGCAGGAACGTCCCGAGTCCTCGACCGAAGAGCGGAAGCTCGGCGATGAACTGGAACGCGACGTCGAAACTGCCGGTGCGCGATCCGACGCTCGGATCCTCCGGGGCGCCGACGAACAGGTTGACGATGGAGTTGAGCAGGTTGGGCGTCACGACCGACATCGCCGCGATGCCCCCGACGGCGACCAGCGCGATCACCCGCCGGCGCATCTTGGGCCACCCGAGCATGACGATCACCAGGCCGATGACGGCCCCGATGTAGGCCGATCGCGACGAGGTCAACGGGATGACCGCCGCGAGCGCCGCGGCCGGGAGCCATCGGACCCAGCCTCGCTCGACCTGGTTGAACGCCACATGGAGCGCGAGCGGGAGGAGCATCGTCACGAGCACCCCGTACTCGATCGGGTGCACCGCCGTGCCAGACGGACGGGGGAATGCGCCGCGGGTGAACAGCGTGGGCACCTCCGTCACCGTCAGGCCGGGGATGGAGATGCGGTCGACCCATGCCTGCCCGGTGAGCACCTGGATGATGCCGAGTCCTGCGAGGAGCGCACCGCAGACGGCCAGGCGCCACAGGAAGGACTCCAGCCGCTCGCGACTGGGAATCCCGTCATGGGCGATCAGCAGCGTTCCGGTCCACGACGCAGCCGCGAGCAGCGCGACATCGGCTGGGCTGACCTCGTCGGGACTGATCGGGCGCGACATCGCCATCGCGTACGTGACCCCGACGCAGAAGAGGAAGACCCAGAGCGCGGTGCGGATCGGCTCGTGGCTCGCCTGAGCCCGTCGTCGCGGGTTCTCGAAGCGGAGGAGGGTCCAGAGCCGGAACAGGAACCACAGCACGAGGCTCACGAGACCGAAGATCATCGACGGCGCGCCGGCGCTGCCGAGGGCGCCGACGACGAGCTTCGACGGGATGAAGAAGAGGAGCAGCACGTAGACGCTGAGCCACGTGACGGCATCCCCGCTCGTACGCGACCTGCGCTCGATGCCGACTCGGGATGTCACCGAGATTTCTCGAGATTCTCCGGGGCTTGCAGCACGAGATCGTCTGCGGGTTCCTTCACCACGACGGGCGGTTGATCTTCGGCGACGTCGGCATCGTCGGCGTCCGCGCCCTCGGCGTCCGCACCCTCGGTGTCGACGTCATCCTCGGCCGCCTCCGCACCCTCGGCGACGTCGCCGTCGTCGGTGCTCTCGCCGCTGCCGGCTGCGTCGGCGGGCTCCGCGTCGTCGCCGCCCCGTCGTTGCGCCCGCCTGAGGATCAGGCGATCGATCGTGAAGGTCAGGGTCACGGTTGCGAGGAGTCCGACGGCGACCGCGACGATCAGGATGCGGACCGTGCCGTCGGTGTGCTCCGTCGCCTCCGAGTCCATGGTCAGCGGCATCGAGGTCACCGTCGACTCCGACGGGGCCCCGACCTCCTGCTGCAGCCTGGCCAGGTTCGACGGGATCGCCGCTGCCAGGTAGTCGAGCGTGGTGAGGGCGCCGTCGGCCGACTTGTCCGTCACATCGATCGACATCAACGGGCCTCGCGTGGAGGCTTCGATGGCGACGGAGTACTTCGCATCGGGAGACACCTCGGCCACTTCGGCCTGGACCGAGGAACTCTGGAAGTACGCGGCCAGGATCGAGGCGGGCAGCCCGAGATCACCCATCGCGAGGAACGGGTTCCCGCCCTGTCCCACGACGTCCTGAGACGGCAGGAGCAGCACCAGCCCTCGCGCCGTGTACTCGGGCGGGGTCATGTCGACCGCGACATATCCGAGCCACGCCGTGGCGATGAGCCCGACGATCAGCACGTACCATCGGCGCCCGAGTGCGCGGAGGAAGTCGGTCACCACCATACGGACAGAGTACCCGCCCTCCCCCTATATCATGTTCCTGCAACCCTCAGAACCACTCACCGAAGAGATCCCGCCGGAAGCAGCCGTGACACTGCCAGACCTCGTCCGCTCGATGATCCGCCGCTGGCCGATCGTGCTGGTGGGCGCCATCTGCACCGTTGCGCTCGGGTACCTCGCGGTGAGCGACGACGGCGTCGCCTATGCCCGCACCGAAGTGGTGTTCCTCGCTCCGTCGAGCGAGATGAATCCGAACTCGCTGAAGACGACCTCCGAAGACCTCATCATCACCGCGGGCGTCGTCTCGAAGGCGGTCTCGGGGCCCGGGAAGGTCACGAAGTTCGCGGACCCGAGCGTCACGCTCGTCGGGCTGGGAGTTCGGGACGGCTGGGCGGTGCGCCTCCCGGACACGGGGGGACAGTGGGCGTCGAACTTCTCGAGCCAGTCGCTGATCGTGGAGGTCGTCGCGGCCGACCGTGAGGCGGCGCTGGCGAAGCAGCGCGAACTCGTCGATCGCATCCGGTTCGAGATGGACGCACTGCAGCGCGATGCGGGCGTCGATCCGGTGAACGACATCACCGTGTCGGTGGTTCCAGAGACGGGCGTGATCCGCGACGTCGGCGGAAGCACGATCAGGGCGCTGGCCGTCGTCGGCGTGCTCGGCGTCAGCGCGACGATCGCCTGCGTCCTCCTCGCCGAGAACCTCGCGCGTCGACGAGGCGGCCCTGCAGGCGCGAAGGCCGCCGAACCGGCCACGAGAACGGGCACCGCGCGAATCTCCGCAGTGCGGTGACCGCGTCGAGCGCTCAGCGAACGCGCTTCGCGAGGGATGCCACGCGATTGCGCGTCTCGGTGAACCGCTGCGGACGCGTGACCATCGAGCGGACCGACTCGAGGGTGTCGCCCGCCGTCACGCTGTAGCGCGCCTGGAGCCACGCCGTGGGGCGGGCCGGGAACCGATCGCTCGTGTACACGGAACGGTAGCCGTGCCGACGCAGCCGCGTGAGCAGCTGACGATCGTAGCGACCGAGCGGGAGCGCGGCCTCGTCGATCGGGCCGCGGCTGGCCTCGGCGAGCACGGCGCGGGCCTCCACGAGTTCTCGGCGTTCGTCCTCGGGGCCCATCCCGCGCCACGGGGAATGCGACCAGCCGTGGCTGCCGATCCCCATTCCCGCTGTCCGCAATTGCGACAGCTCCGAGGCGCTCAGACTCGCCGGGTCGTCGAGACGGCCGGCGAGGGCGAAGAAGGTGGCGTGCAACCCCCGCTCCTGCAGCGCGGGAAGCGCCACCGCGACATCGGAACGGTTGCCGTCATCGAAGCTCATGCGGACCCAGGGATGCGAACCGAACTCGTCGAGGATGCGGAGGAAGAGCTCATCGGCCACCCAGTATCCGGCCTCGCCCGGCTCACGCTCTCGAATGCAGGTTCCGAGGCCGTGGAAGCAGAGGTTGATGGTCACGTGCCGCCGCCCTCCGGCTCCGGCCGACGTCCGCGGGTGCTCTCGTCGCGGCCCCACTCGCGGCCGGCCCTCGCAGGGCGGCGGGCGAGGACGGCCGCGGTGACGGTGATGATCAGGTACGGGACGGCGGCGAACACGAGCCGGGGTTCGGGCACCACCGCGTCACGGAGCCACGCCCAGCGGTCGACCGGTCGCACCTGCGCGACGACCAGGCCCGACTCGGCCGAAGCACGCAACTGCCGGTTGCCGCGGCGAACGCGCACCAGGCGACGCAACAGGTCCGAGGTCGTGAACGGAGCCTCGACGACGACCTCGACCTCGCTCGCCTCGGCCTTCTCGGCGTCCGAGAACTGCGAGTCGAAGAACAGGTCGTCGGCGATCACCCCGGGGAAGACGTCGAACCGTGCACGGCCCGCTTCGGACACGGCGATCATGCCGCGTCCGAACAGCCCGTGCCGGAAGGGCGACATCCGCTGGTTGATCGAGAAGTACGCCCTGACCGGCCATGGCCTGCCCGCGGTGTTCAGTCGGCGGCGGGGCACGACCGCCAGTGGTCGGGGCGACGCGTCGAAGCGCGCCGTGATCGCGGCGATGCCGCCCGGCGGCACGACGATGTCGGCATCCAGGTAGATCCTCGGGAAGCCGGTCGCCACCAGGTCCGCGGCATTGAGTGCCGCGGTCTTGCCGGGCTCCGCTCGATCGATGACCGTGACACCGGAACGGGTCGCCACCGCCGCGGTACGATCGGTGCAGCCGTTGGCGCTCACCACGATCTCGATCGCCTCGGGGCCGCGCTGGCCGAGCAGCGCGTCGAGGCACGCACCGATCACGTGCTCCTCGTTGTGCGCCGCGATCACCACGCTGGTCATCGAGCGCCTCGATCGCCGTCGCCGCCCTCGACCCGAGCTGACATCGCGGTTCCTCCCCTGCCGAGCAGGATAGTCCGCTTCAACGCGGACGGGGAGCGGCCGCCGACCCCCCGATATGGGCTGCCCGCGCGGGGAATCCGCCGCGTAGGCTGAGCGGCATGGCAGGATCGGCCGTCGACGTTCGTCCCATCCTGACCGCCGATCTCGTGTCGGTCGGCACGTTCCTCCATGAGCACCTCAATCGGAACGTCTCGGCCGAGGCCTGGGCGATCATCGTCGCGCCCCCGTGGGAGGACTCGGCCCCCAATCACGGGTTCCAGCTCGTCGGCGACGAGGGCGTCGTCGGCGTCTACGTCGCCGTCTACTCGCTGCGGGACATCGGTGACGAGCAGGTGCGGGTCTGCAACCTGGCCGCGTTCTGCGTGCTGGAGGACTACCGCGTTCACGGCCTCAGGCTCGTGCGCGCGCTCCTCTCGCAGCAGGGCTACGAGTTCACCGACCTCTCCCCCAGCGGGAACGTCGTCGCGCTGAACGAACGCCTCGGATTCCGGCGACTGGACACCAGCACGAAGCTCGTGCCGAACCTGCCCAGGGTCCCGCGGCGCGGAACCCGCGTCACGAGCGATCCGGAGGCGATCCACCGGGCGCTCCGCGGTCGGGACGCCGAGATCTACCGGGACCATCGGCGCGCGCCCGCGGCCCGGCACCTGCTCGTGACGCACGCCGATGCGCACGGGTACCTCATGTTCCGGCGGGATGCCCGGAAGGGGATCCGCACGTTCGCCTCGCCGTTGCACGCGGGCGGGGACCCCGGATGCCTCGAAGCCGCCTGGCCGAGCGTCGCCGCCCACCTGCTGCGTCAGGGGCTCGTCGCGACCCTCGCCGAACGACGGGTCCTCGGGTTCGCACCGCGCCTCGGAATGGAGCTCGCGCGGCCGCGGCCGAAGATGTTCCGCGGCAGCCGGCTCGAAGCCGACACCGTCGACTACCTGTACAGCGAACTGACCCTCGTCCCCTGGTAGCCGGTGCGCAGGGCGGCGGCCGGAGCGGCATCACGCGGCAGCGAGCTTCGCGTCCACGAACTCGGTCAGGCTGCCCACCGTCTCGAAGAGCTCCGCCCCGAACTCGTCGTCGTCGACGGTGATGTCGAAGCGTTGCTCGAGCGCGGCCACGAGCTGCACCACTCCGAACGAATCCAGTTCCGGCAGCGAGCCGAAGAGCGCGGTGTCGGCGTGCAGGTCGTCGGGACGCTGCTGCAGCTCGAGCGTCTCGACCAGCACCTCGCGAACCGCGGCGAACGTGTCATCCATGCTTGCTCCTTGTCATCCGGTCAGACGAGGACCTCGACCGGGGCGGGATGCCCCAGGAAGGCCGTCGGGCTCGCGGTCAGGCCGTAGGCTCCGGCTTGGAAGATCACGATGAGATCGTCGATCTCGGCCGGGGGCAGCTCCACGTCGTCGCCGAGCAGGTCGAGCGGCGTGCAGAGGCATCCCACCACGGTGACACCGTCCCCGGCCGCGGCATCGGCACGGTTGCCGACCGCGACCGGGTAGTTGCGCCGGATCGCCTGCCCGAAGTTCCCCGAGGCGGCGAGCTGATGGTGCATCCCGCCGTCGACCACCAGGTAGGTCTTGCCGCGCGACACCTTGCGATCGAGCACCCGAGTCACGTACACGCCGCATTCCCCGACGAGGTAGCGCCCGAGCTCGATCACCGGCGTCGCCTCGGGGATCCGTTCTGCGATGACGCCGTCGACGAGCTCGTGCAGCCCCGCCGCAACCTCGTCGAGGTCGAGCGGGCGGTCCCGATCGACGTACGGGATCCCGAACCCGCCGCCGAGGTTCAGGTACCGCAGCGGCGCCGGAAGATGGACGGCGAGCTCGGTCGCGAGATCGACCGTGCGTCGCTGCGCCTCGCTGATGACCGCGGCATGCAGGTTCTGCGAACCGGCGAAGACGTGGAAGCCGATGACGTCCACCCCTGCCGACGCGAAGTCGCGCAGCACCGCGGGGACCTGCTCGGCGTCGATGCCGAACTGCTGCGGACCTCCACCCATCCGCATGCCCGACCCCTTCACGGCGAAGTCCGGATTGACGCGAACGGCGACGGTCGGCACGATGCCGAGCTCGTCGCCGGCGGCGACGACCCGGCCGAACTCGGTCGCGGACTCGATCTCCACGATGATCCCGGAGGCCACCGCGCGACGGATCTCGGCCGGGGTCTTGCCAGGCCCGGCGAAGCTGACCCGGTCTGCCGGGATCGGGGTGTCGAGCGCGGTCAGCATCTCCGAGGACGACGCCACGTCGATCCGATCGACCCGATGCGCCAGGTGCTGCACGACCGCGGGCATGGGGTTCGCCTTCATGGCATAGCTGAGTTCGACCTGGGCCGGAAGCGCCGCGCGCAATCGATCGACGCGCTGGTCCAGCAGCGCGCGGTCGTAGGCGAAGAACGGCGTGGAGCCGACACGGGCGGCCAGCCTGCTGAGCGGCATCCCGCCGACCTCGAGCTCGTGGCCGATCGTGCCGAACCCGGCGATGTGCTCGTTCGGATTCATCCGGCGACCTCGGCCCTGATCAGATTGCGGTCGAACTTGCCGTTCGGGGAACGGGGCAGCTCCGCGCGGAGATCCACCCTGGACGGCACCATGTAGAGCGGGAGCAGGTGGCGGAGGGCGGCGATGAGTTCGTGCGCACCCCCGTCGAGTCCGGTCCCCGCCGGGGTGGCGACGAGGACGACCCGTTGTCCGAGCGCGGGGTCATCGACGCCGAACGCCACGGCGTCGCGAACCAGCCCGGTGGCGTAGGCGGCCTCCTCGATCTCGGTCGGGCTCACCCGATATCCCGAGGTCTTGATCATCTCGTCCCTGCGGCCGACGAAGTACAAGAAGCCCTCCTCATCGGCCACCACTGTATCCCCTGACCACACGGCCATTTCGGGGGCGCGCCAATCGGCGTGGTCCACCGGGCGGAACCGCTCGGCCGTCCGAACCGGGTCGTTCCAGTAGCCGAGTGCGACGAGGGCGCCGCGGTGCACCAGCTCCCCCTCCTCTCCGACGTCGCTCGGCGTGCCATCGGGCCGCATCACGACGATCCGGGCGTTCGGGACGGCCTTGCCGATCGAGTCGGGGCGACGATCCACCTCCGCCGGGTCGAGGTAGGTCGAACGGAACGCCTCCGTGAGTCCGTACATGAGGTACGGCTTCGCTTCGGTGAAGGTCTCGCGGAGTCGGGCGAGCAACGTCCGCGGCATCCGTCCACCCGTGTTCGCCCAGTACCGGAGTCGTCGCGCGGCCTCCTCCGGCCACGGGACATCCGCGAGCTGCTGCCAGAGCGGCGGGACGCCGGTCAGGCCGGTGACGCCGTACTGCTCGCAGAGCTTCGGGACGTCGCGCGGCAGCAGGTAGTTCATGAGCACGCAGTGGGCGCCCACCGAGAATGCCGTCGTCACCTGGCTCAGACCGGCATCGAAGCTCAGCGGCAGGACGCCCAGGATGACGTCGTCGCTGACGTTGCCCAGGTAGGAACTCACGCTCTCGGCGCCGGCGATCAGGTTCCGGTGGCTCACGACGACGCCCTTCGGCCCGCCGGTGCTGCCCGAGGTGTAGAGGATCGCCGCGGGATCGATGTCGATCCGGGCGGATCGGCGGACCTCGACGCGCGCTTGCGGTCCATCGCGCCAGCCGTGCAGGCGGAAGGGCGTCTCCCGGTCGGCGTGGGCGCCCTCGACTCCCTCGGCGTCATCGGCGCCGATCAGGATCACGTGGGCGACTTCGGTGCCCGGCAGGATCGGGGCCAGCTGGGTGAGCCGTTCGGTCGACGTGATGAGCACTCGTGCACCGCTGTCGACGAGGATGTGCCCGACCTGCGCCGGCTTGAGGACGTGGTTGATCGGGACGAACAGGCCGTCTGCGGCGGAGGCGGCGAAGATCGCGACGACGGTCTCGATCCGCTTCTCGAGGTAGATCGCCACGCGGTCGCCGTGCCCGAGGCCGAGGGCCCGCAGCTGCTCGGCGATGGTGCAGACGCTCCCCCAGGTCTCGGCGTAGGAGACCGTGCGGTTCCGATAGCTCAGCGCGGGCGCATCGGGAGTGCTGGCGGCCGCGTGCGCCAGCAGGTCGTGAACGGCCGTCCTGACCGGTGTCATCGTGCTCTCCGTTCGACGAGATATCGCCGGAACTCCTCGTGATCGTCGAGGTCGACGTAGCTCCGGCCCTGCGGGTCGGTGGCGTCGGGGGCGTCCCCGGACTCGGGGACGGCCGCAACCGGGCCCTCGAATCCCGTGAGGCCGTCGTAGACGGAGACGTACGCCGCCGCCTGCGGGCGCCAATCGAGGACGGCGGCGACGCGGGCGCGCGCCTGCGCTCCGAGTTCCGCGCGCCGATCGGGGTCGTCGATGAGCTCCTCGACCACGTCGGCCAGCGCCCCGAGGTCGCCCGACGCGACGTACAGCACCGTGTCGGCACCGGACACCCGTGTCTCCCTGAGGTCGAACGAGACCGCGGGCAGACCGTACGACATGTACTCCATCGTCTTGTTCATCGTGGACAGGTCGTTGAGCGGGGTCTTCAGGTCGGGGCAGATCCCGATGTCGGCACGGCTGAGGTACTCGGCGATGGCCACTCGGTCGACCCTCCCCGTGAAGGTCACGTGACCGTCGAGTCCGAGCGAGACGGCCTGGGCCTTCAGCTGCGCGAGACAGTCGCCGAACCCGAGGAGCGTCGCGGTCACGTTCGCCCGACCGCGCCGATGCACGAGCTCGTCGACCAGCAGCAGCACCTGGTCGACCCCGTCCTGCGGCCCCATGATGCCGAGGTACACCAGGTTGATCCCGTCGTGGGGCCGGGGGGCGTCGGGGTAGATGGGGCGCATCTGCCGGGTGTCCGGCCCGCTGCGGACGACCGTCACGTCCGCCGGGCGCCGGCGCCCCCGCTCGACCGCGATCGCCTTGTACGAGTCGTTCGTCGAGATGACGCGATCCGCCGCGCGGAACGTCCGCCGCTCGAGCCAGCGCAGCACGCGGTACTCGAGCCGCTTGAGCCCGCCGCGCGGCGCACCGAAGCGGGAGAGGAAGAGCTCGGGGTTCAGGTCGTGGTGGTCGAAGACGAAGCGCACCCCGAACGGCCGCCACAGCAGCGCCAGCAGCCAGTACGTGTCCGGCGGATTGCACGCCTGGATGATGTCGAACCGGCGATTGCGTCGAACGCGCAGCGACAGCCAGGCGGTGCGAACCCAGCTGTAGGCGAACTCCCACGCGAACCCGGCGAGCCCGTCCGCCTCGGGCGCCGGCGCGTACTTGTAGATCTCGACGCCCGCGAGTCGCTGGCGAGCCGGGTCGCCCGGCCCCTTCGGACAGATCACGCTGACCCGGTACCCGCGAGCGATGAGGGCCTGGCACTCCAGCCACACGCGCCGATCCAACGGGACCGGCAGGTTCTGCACGATGATCAGGACGTGCGGAGGCGGGGTGGCTGCACCGGTCATCGTCGTCCGTCCTTCTGCGGGGAGGGGATCCGGGTGCCCCGGCGGAACCGGGACAGTGCTTCGACAACGTCATCGAAGACGGGGCGGGCGAGCAGTCGCACCAGCACGAGGTCCGCCACCAGCACCGCGAAGCCCACGACGAGGATCCTGACGATCGGGAGGAGGCCGTCGGACAACGCGAGCGCCGCCCACCCTGCTCCGAACCCCACCACGACCGAGGCGACGAGGAAGCCGAACGGACCGGCCGGCGTCCGCGGCGACGCCTCGAGCAGCCTGGCGACCAGGAACCAGCGGCTCACCGTGGCGAGCACGGCGATCACGAGGAAGCCGAGCGCAACGGCCACGAGCCCCCACTGGGCCGTGAGCGCCGTCGTGGCGACGGTGCACGCATCGACGACGACGGCGTAGACGAACCACCTGCCGGGCTTGCCGAGTCCGTAGAAGAGGCCGTGATCGAGCGTCGCGCCGACGACGACGATCCCGGCGAGTGCGAGGATCTGGGCGACGGGCGCGCTCTCCGTCCATCCCTTGCCGAAGACGATCGGGATGATCAGGGGCGAGGCCACCGCAACGACCGTGAGCGGAGGGGTCATCAGGGCGTACGTCATGCGAAGCGCCCGCACGTACGCCCGGCGCAGGCGTTCGGCGGAGTCGCGGATCTTGGCGAACGCGACCGATGACACCGGCAGGAGCGCCGAACCGGTCAGGTCCTGGACGATCTGCACGAGTCGCTGCGCGATGTTCAGGTACCCGAGGGCCGCCATGCCGAGCGCGCCCGAGATGATGGCGGTCTCGGCGAACACGCGGCACATGCCGACGAACTCGACGCCGAGGACCTGGCTGCCGAACCGGGCCATGGTCGTGAACTCCGTGCGCGAGAACGCGAACGAAGGCCGCCAGCCGGCCGTCATCCACGCGAGCACGGCGGTGACCGCTGCGGTGCCCAGCACCTGGCCGACCAGGGCCCAGACGCCGAAGCCGGTGAACGCCATGGTGACGGCGATCACCTGGGCCACGAAGGCGGCGATCGTCCCCTGCACCGCCAACGCGCGGAACCGCATGGCTCGGCGGAGCAGCGCGATCGGCACCGAGGCGACGGCGACGAGCACCACTGCGAGCGCCATGACCTGCAGCACGGGAACGACCTCGTCGGAATCGAACACGGACCCGAAGACCGGGGCGAGCCCGGCGACCAGGCCGCACAGCAGGAGGCCGGCGATGGTCGAGAACCAGAAGCCGGTGCTCAGCATGCGACGGTCGGCGGTGTCGGCCTGCACGATGTACGCGGAGAACCCCAGATCCGCGAGCAGGTAGAAGAACGGCAGCACGCTCGACGCGGCGGCGACGACGCCGAAGTCCTCCGGCGTCAGCAGCCTGGTGAGGATCGCGATCATGACGAAGCCGAAGAGCCTGATCACCCATTTCTGGACCGTCAGCCAGAACACGCCCGACGCCGCCTGCCGGCCGACGGACAGCTCGGCGGAGTCGTGCGTCCGGGGTTCGCGCTCTGCGGGCGTCACGATCCGTACACCTCGTCCTCGAGGATCCGCACGACGTCGGCCTGCGCCTTCGTCCAGCCGAACCGACGAACCGACTCCGACGCGGTCCGCGCCGCCGCATCCCGATCCGTTCGCGCCACGACGTCGCCGAGCGCCGCCGCGATCCCGCGCGGCGTCGGGGCCGCCCACGCGACGTGCGCGTTCACGAGATCCGCACGCGAATGCGAGGAGTCGTTCACGACCGGGATCGCGCCCGCCGCCAGCATCTCCTCGGCGACCAGGGAGATGTTCGTGAACGACATCGCGAGTCCGGCGATGCTGCGGTTGTAGAGCTCGTTGAGTTCCGTCGGAGTGAGCCTGCCGTGCTGCGTGGCCGGGAACGGCAGCCCGCTGATCTCCGCTCCGTACATGTGGATGTCGATCTCGGGATGGAGCTCGTGGAACTGCTCCAGCGCGAGCCTCGCGAGCCAGAAGCCGCGACGCGGCACGTCGGGGCGCGCGTACGCCACGACGCCAGTGCGTTCACGACCGGGGAGCAGCCGATACACCGAGGTGTCGCACCCGAACTCGGTCGCGTCCGGAGCGATGCCGACCTCCGATCGGAGGAGCTCGGCCACCATCTCGCCGAGAGCGATGCAACGGAACCCGAACCGATACGTGTCCTCCGCCAGGGCGTACATCGACCCGCGTGCATAGAAGAACGGCTCGAAGTCCTGGATGAAGTAGAGGCGCCGCATCGGCGCCGTGCCGCGTCGGGCGAGCACGTGCGCGGTATCCCACGACGAGGCGACGCACGCGTCGACGCCCGAGATCCCGGCGGACGCGTCGTGCACGCCGGCACCGATACCCGGCCACCAGCCGCGGATGACGCGCTCGTGCTCGCGCACGTCGCCGCCGTAGCGGTCGTAGAGGAAGAGCTCGCAGCGATGACCCGCGCGCTCGACCGCTTCCACCATCCGGAACAGCGTCGTGTGGCCCCCCGATCCCGCCCGCGGAGGCGTCGTCACCCACCCGATGCGCAGCTGCTGCGATCGCGATGGGCGACGGTCGGGAATCGCCAGGTCCAACTGCGTCGAATCGGCGATGTCGCCGTCCAGCAGCGGCTCGTCGAGGCTCGGGTCGTGCAATCGGTTGAACGCGTGCCGAACCACTCGCTGGGCGAGTGCACGCGGGCCGCCGTCGCGGAGGATGCCGGCCGCCTTCGCCGCCCTCGCCCCGGTTCGGCGAGACGCGTTTCCCCGGGTCTCCTCGGCGCTCATCGCGTGGTCCGCTCGACGACCTGCAGCGTTCCATCCGGACCGTGCCGATTCCATGCGAGCGACGCCGACACCCGCCCGCCCGAGAACCGGCCGCCGGTGATCCGGCCGGCGGTCCGCTCCGCCTTGGCTGCGAGTATCCGGCCCTCCATACGCAAGTCCCCGAGCCATGCGGAGGCGGACCTCGACTCCAGCGCGGCCTCGTAGACGTCGGCCAGTCGCAGCGCCATCGTCGGCAGTCCGAAGTGCTCCTCTGCGAACTGCCGTGATGTTCGCCCGAGCGCGGCACGGTACTCCGGGTGGTCGACGAGTTCGCGAATGTGCTCGAGGAGCAGGCCGGCGCCGTCGGCCACGCTCTGCGGGCTCCAGAAGTTGTTGTGGAGGATGGCTTCGGTGTCGGGCGGACGGAAGATCGCACTCCAGCCGCGCTCGCCCAGCACGACGAGCGGCTTGCCGAAGGCGAGTCCCCGTGCAGCAGAGCTGCCCATTCCGAGCACGAGGTCCGCGGCGTCGTACGCGGGCCGGGGATCCGACATCGGTCCCAGGAACGCGATCGCGGATCGTCCGAGGTGCGCGTTGACCGCGGCGGCACGACCGCGCAGCCGCTCCTCGGCGTCACCGGTTCCCACGACGAACAAGTGAACCCGAAGATCGTTCAGTCGCTCGACGGCGTCGATCGCGTCCTCGATCCCCTGCCCCTTCAGCTCCGTGGTGACTCGGCTGACGATGACGAGTGCCACCGCGTCGCCGTCCAGTCCCAGCCGGCGCCGGAACGAGTCGCGGTCGGTGACTCCGGATGCATCGCGCGAGGTGTCGACTGGAGGGCTGATGAGGACCGCGCCGCCCGGTCGGCCCGCCAACTGGTCCCGCAGGTAGCCCGTCCCGATCACCACCGGCACGGAGGGATGCGTCCTCGGGTCGAACGAGTTCTCGTAGATCGTGCGGACCAGCGCACGTCGTCCGAGCAGCCCTGCTCCCCAGTACGCGGCCCGCTCCGAGGAGCTGAACGCGTGCACGAGGTCGGCCTGCCAGCGATCGGCGAGTTGCGAGATCGTGCGCGCATGGGCCATGAGCGGCACCGGTCGCCGATACACCTCGATCTGCACCCCGTACTCCCGCGCGACATCCAGCATCGAGGGCCCATCGACGGGAAGGGTGTCCTCCGGGCCGACCAGGAGGCTGTCGTAGCCGTGCACCGCCACTCCGGCGGAGAGCTGCACCGCGTTGATCTGCGCCCCGCCGAGCTCGAGGTTGTCGAGCTGCACGAGGACCCTGGGACGCGCGTTCATGGCCGTCGGACCATCGCGCGATGGGGGGTGGCGACCCGGCTGAGCGCCTCGACGACGGTCTCCTGCTGCGCCGCCGTGAGGTGCGGGAACATCGGCAACGAGAGGATCTGCGCTGCCGCCGCCTCCGCCACGGGGAAGTCGCCCTCGCGGTACCCGAGACCGGCGTACGCGGCCGTGAGGTGCAAGGGCGTCGGGTAATGGACCCCGACCCCGATGCCAGAGGCGCCGAGCTCGGCGAAGACGCGGTCCCGTTCGTCGACCCGAACGACGTAGAGGTGCCACACGTCGTCGTTTCCCGGTCGGACCGCCGGCCCACGTACACCCGACACCTCGGCGAGCAGTTCGCCGTAGCGTGCCGCGGCGGTGCGACGCGCTGCATTCCAGGCGTCGAGCCGGCGCAGCTTCGCGCGCAGCAGCGGCGCCTGGACCGCGTCGAGCCGCGAGTTCGCTCCCGCGCGATCGTGGACGTACTTCACCACGCTGCCGTGCGCCGCGAAGTTTCGCACGAAGTCCGCCACGACCGGGTCGTCCGTCAGCACCGCGCCGGCGTCGCCCCCGGCACCGAGGTTCTTGCCCGGGTAGAAGCTCGTCGCCGCGACCCTCCCGAGCGCGCCTGCGCGTCCGAACGCCGACGAGGCGCCCTGCGATTGCGCAGCATCCTCGACGATGGCCAGGCCGTGGCGCTCGGCGATGGGAAGGAGGGCCTCGACGGGCGCGGTCTGCCCGTACAGGTGTACGGGGATGATCGCGCGCGTCCGCGGAGTGATCACCGCTTCCACGGCGGACGGGTCGATGAGCAGGTATTCGTCGTCGACGTCGACGAACACCGGCGTCGCGCCGATCCGCGTCGCGGCCTCGGCCGTGGCGATGAACGTGTTGACCGGAATGACCACCTCGTCGCCCGTCCCGATGCCCACGGCGCGCAGCGCCAGCTCGACCGCATCCGTTCCATTGCCGACGCCGATGCAGTGCTCGACGCCGATGTACTCGGCGTAGTCGCGCTCGAACGCGGCGACCTCCGGGCCGCCGATGAACGACGCGGACTCGAATTGCGCACGCCACACCGGCAGCACCTCGTCGGCGACCTCGAACTGCTGCGCCGCGAGATCGAGGAACGGCACGCTCGTGCTCGGGATGCTGCTCATGCCCGGCCTCCCAATCGCCGTGCCGGCACGCCGGCCCAGGTCTCCTTCTCGGGCACATCGGAGAGCACGACCGCGCCCATGCCGACGGTCGCGCCCGCGCCGACGGCACGGCCCGGCAGCACCGATGCGTTCATGCCGAGGTACGCTCCGCGACCGATGCGAACCCCGCCCCCGAGCGACACGCCCGCCGCCAGGGTCGCGAAGTCGTCGACCCGGCAGTCGTGGGTGACCGTGGCTCCGGGCATGACGACGACGTGTCCGCCGAGCACGGCGTCGGCGGTGATCGTCACGTTCGCGAGCAGGATGGACCCTGCGCCGATCGCACAGCCGCCGGGATTGCGCACCGACGGGTCGGTCAGGGTGGCGTAGCGGGCCGAATCGACTCCGGCGCGCGACATCCGCTCGACGATCGCCGCACGCACGAGGCCCGCGCCGACGCAGACCAGCACGTCGGCATCGGGATACCGGACGACGTCGTCGACGCCGCCGAGCACGGGTACGCCGCCGATCGTGCGGACCAGCGCCGCGTGGCGGTCGTCGAGCACGCCGATGATGTCACTTCCTGCTTCGCGCAGCACGGGCACGACCTCACGGGAGAGGCCGCTCGACCCGATGAGCACCAGGCCCCTCACGATCGGGAGCGCCCCGCCTCGAGCACGATGGCCGTGACACGATCGAGTTCGTCGTCGGTCATCTGGTGGAAGAGCGGCAGCACGATCGTGCCGTCGGTGAGGCGTTCGGTGACGGGGAGCGCCGCATCGCCGGTGTCGAGGTCGGCGTACGCGGGCTGCCGGTGCGACGCCATGATTCCGCGCCGTGCGGAGACGCCCGCCTCGGCGAGGGCGATCAGCAGGCCCTCCCGATCGATCGGGTACTCGGGCAGCACCTCGAGCCAGAGCGACTGGAAGTTGCTCGTGCCCCATGCGGGGTCGCCGACGAGTCGCACGCCCGAAGCGTCGGCGAGCGCGGTGCGGTACCGCGCCGCGATCTCGCGGCGCCGTTCGACGACCTCGGCGAGCCGGCCGAGCTGCACGAGGCCGACCGCGGCCTGCAGGTCGGTCATGCGGTAGTTGAAGCCGATCTCGCCGTACTCCTCGGGCGGCGAGACGAGGCTCGCGTGCCGCTCGGCCGCCGAGACGCTCATCGAGTGCTCCCGGAGCCTGCGCGCGCGCGCGGCCCAGTCGGGACGACTCGTCGTGATCATGCCGCCCTCGCCGGTCGTCAGGATCTTGCGGGGGTGGAACGACCAGGCGGCGATCTCGGCACCGGCCCCGACGGGGCGGCCTCGGTACGTCGACCCGGCGCCGCACGCGGCATCCTCGATCACGACGATGCCGAGCGGATCGCACAGCGCCCTGATCGGGTCGAGGTCGACCGGGACACCGCCCTGATCGACGACGATCACCGCGGTCGTCTGCGGAGTGAGGGCGACTGCGACGGTCTCCGCGGTGAGATCGCCCGTCTCGGCGTCGACATCGGCGAAGACCGGGCGCGCACCCACGTACGTCGGCGCGTTCGCGGTGGCGATGAAGGAGAAGGACGGGACGACGACGTCATCTCCGGGGACGACGCCGGCGACGATGAGCGCGAGGTGCAGCGCGGTCGTGCAGTTCGAGGTCGCGACGGCCTCGGACGCCTGCATCGCGGCGGCGAAGCCGTGCTCGAACTCGGCGACCCGCGGCCCCTGGGCGACCCAGCCGGACTCGATGACCTCGGCGAGCGCGGCGACCTCCTCGGCGCCGAACCACGGCTTCATCACGTTGATGCGCGCGAGCGCTCCGGTGTTCATGCGACCGCCGTCGACCGCCCTGCGGCGATCGCCTCACGCTGCGGTCGCCACCATTCGACGAGCTCGGCGAGCCCCTCCTCCAGTCCGACCTCGGCGACGAAGCCGAGATCTCGGCGAGCCGCCGCCGTGTCCGCGAGCCGCCGCACGACTCCGTTCACCGGACGGTCGGGCCCGTGCTCGACCGCGAGATCGGACCCCATCACGCGCAGGAGCGCCTGCGCGAGCTCGAGCAGGCTCGTCTCGCTGCCGCTCGCGACGTTGTAGACGCCCTCGCGGAGGTCGCTCGCGGCTGCCAGCACGTTCGCACGGGCGACGTCGCGGGTGAACACGAAGTCCATCGTCTGCAGCCCGTCGCCGAAGATGAGCGGCGGCTCGCCGTCGGCGATCCGCTCCATCCAGCGCACGAGCACCTCGGTGTAGAGACCGTGCACGTCCATCCGCGGCCCGTAGACGTTGAAGTATCGGAGCATCACGTGATCCAGTCCGTACATCGCGTGGAAGCTCCGGACCATGCCCTCGTTGAACGACTTCGCGGCACCGTAGAAGGTGTCGTTGTTGTGGTGGTGGTGTCGCTCACCGGTCGGGAAATCCTCGGCCATCCCGTAGACCGACGCACTCGACGCCGACACGAGCTTGGCGACCCGATGCTCGGCCGCGGCCTCGAGCACGTTGAAGGTTCCGTCCACCAGCACCTCGAGCGCGAGGCGCGGCTCCTCCGCGCATTGCGTGATCCGGATCGCCGCCTCGTGGAAGACGAGGTCCTTGCCCCGCGTGAGGTCGTGCACCAGGTCCCGATCCCGGATGTCTCCGTCGACGAGCGTCACGCGCCCCGACGCGATCGCCGGCGCGATGTTCTCGACGCGACCGCGCACGAGGTTGTCGAGGATCTCGATGCGGTCGACGCCCGCGTCGAGCAGCTGGTCGACGAGCGTCGATCCGATCGTGCCGGCGCCGCCTGTGACGAGTACGGTCGCCCCCTGCAACTGCGTCATGCCGGTTCTCCCGCCAGCTCCCCCGAACGCGCTCCGTCGAGTGCCGCCGGCACCACCGGGTCCCGAAGGGCGACGACCTTCCCACCGCCGCCGAGGCTCTCGGATGCCGCCTCGAGCACACGCAGCACCCTGAGCCCCGAGCCGCCGTCAGTACGCGCGGTGCGCCGCTCGCGGATCGACTCCGCGAACTCCGACACCATCGAGGCGAGGGCCTCGCGTTCCTGGAGTGCCGGCGACCACGTGTCGCCGAGTCGGTAGGAGACGGTCACGGCGCTTCGGTCGGCCTCGTCGATCGCCTGCTGACCGAGATCGACGCCCCGGTCGAAGACGCTCACGCGCTGCTGGGGATTGAGGTCATCCCAGACGAGGGTGCGCTTCGAACCGCCGATGATCATCTGCCTGATCTTCGTCGGGCTCAGCCAATTGACGTGGACGTGCGCGACCGCGCCACCGTCGAGGGGCAACGAGAGGTATCCGATGCAGCTCTTGCCGGCCCTCAGCGGGTCTGCGCCCTGCGCGGCCACCGACATGGGACGCAATCCGCCGGGAAGGATGAAGTCGATGATCGACAGGTCGTGCGGTGCGAGATCCCAGAACACGTCGACGTCGGGCTGGATCAGGCCGAGGTTGATTCGGACCGAGTCGACGAAGAGGATCTCGCCGAGCTCGCCCGCCCGGATCAGCTCGCGGATCTTCAGGACGGCGGGGGCGTAGCAGTAGGTGTGGTCGGTCATGAGCACAACGTTCGACTCGGCAGCTGCGCGGATCATCTCGATCGCGTTCTCCGTACTGTCGGCGATCGGCTTCTCGACGACCACGTGCTTGCCCGCCCGGATCGCTGCAGTCGCGATCGCGAAATGGGTCCTCGCGGGTGTCGCGATCGCGATCGCGTCGAGCTCCCGGTCTGCCAGCAGCGCGTCGAGGTCGCACACCCCGCGCACGTCCCGGAACTGCGACGCGAGCGCGGCCGCGCGGTCGACGTCGAGATCGCAGATCGCGACCAGGTTCCAATCGGGACTCAGGTTGAAGTTGCGAGCCAGATTCGGCCCCCAGTAGCCGGCTCCGACTACTGCGACCGAAAGCGGGTAGGACATGGGCGTCCTCCTTGCAGGGCGGATGCGCCGCACCATTCGGGGTTCGGGTTCTCACTGGTGCACCGCGTCGTCGGAGTGCCGATGCACCACGGCGACGCGGTTGCTCTCCGAGAGTCGCATACGGCCCAGTGGCCGACAATCCCCCAGTGCGGGGGCGGGGCGAGCCGCGCTCCGACGGGTCGGGCAGTGCCTCTGAAACACCGGTCAGTGCCACTGCAACGCCGGGCCATGCCTCCGAAGAGCCGGGCCGTGACCTCTGAAGTGGGGGGCGCGTCGCACAGCGATCTGCGGTAGGTGTGTAACCGAGGGCCGCTGCCCGCGTGGGCGACCCGAGCCACCAAGGGTGAGGATACCCAACCGTGAATGCAGTCCACGATCGAGTCGAGACTGGTGCGAACCCGGGTTCGCAGACCGCTCGGCGCCGCCTTCTCGGCCTCGCGGCCGTCGTCGCACTGACCGCCGCGCTCGGCATCACGACCTCCGCGACGAGCGCCGATGCGGCCGCCTGCGCCAACCCGATCGCCTGCGAGAACGCGCTCCCCGGCACCGACCCCTCCGTCTGGCAGATCGACGGTGCCGGCGATGACTCGATCCAGGGATTCGCCACCGACATCAGCGTGAACGTCGGCAGCACCGTCGACTTCAAGATCGACACGAACGCGCGTGCCTACACGATCGACATCTACCGCACCGGCTGGTACCAGGGCCTCGGTGCGCGCAAGATCACCAGCGTCGCACCGAAGGTGACACTCCCCCAGAGCCAGCCCCAGTGCATCACGGATGTCAGCACCGAACTCTACGACTGCGGCAACTGGCGCGTCTCCGCCTCATGGGCGGTACCGTCGACCGCCGTGTCGGGCGTGTACGTTGCGCTGCTCACCCGTGCCGACACGGGCGGTCAGAGCCACATCACGTTCATCGTGCGCGATTCCGCGAGCACCGCCGCCGTCATGTTCCAGACCTCCGACCCGACGTGGCACGCGTACAACCTGTACGGCGGATCGGACTTCTACGCGGGCGCGGCGAACGGTCGGGCCTACAAGCTGAGCTACAACCGTCCGTTCTCGACGCGGGACGGCGTGACGTCCCGCGACTTCTACTTCTCGGCCGAGTTCGCAATGGTCCGCTTCCTCGAACGGAACGGATACGACGTCACCTACGCGAGCGGGGTCGACACCGCGCGCAACGGGGCGGCGTTGCTGAAGCACGAGGTGTTCCTCTCCGTCGGGCACGACGAGTACTGGTCGGGCGCGCAGCGGGCGAACATCCAGGCGGCGCGTGACGCGGGCGTCGACATCCAGTTTCTCGGCGGCAACGTCGGGTACTGGCGCACCCGGTACGAGCCCTCGGCCGATGCCTCGGCCTCGCCCTATCGCACGCTCGTGAGCTACAAGGAGACGTGGTCAAACGGGAAGGTCGACCCCTCGCCCGAGTGGACCGGAACCTGGCGCGACCCCCGGTTCGCGACGACGGCGAACGGCGGGAACCTTCCGGAGAACCAGCTCCTCGGCACGATGTACATGTCGAACCACTCCGATCTGCCCGTCACCGTGTCCGCCCAGGAGGGGAAGACACGCCTCTGGCGCAATACCGTGCTCGCGACCAAACCGGCGGGGAGCACGACGCAACTGGCCGCCCATACCGTGGGCTACGAGTCCGACGAGGACATCGACAACGGTCGGCGGCCACCGGGCCTGATCCGTCTCTCGACGACGACCGGCGCTGTTCCGGAGTACCTCCAGGACTTCGGCAATCGCGTCGCGCCCGGTGTCACCGAACACCACGTGACCCTGTACCGCGCGAAGAGCGGGGCGCTGGTCTTCTCCTCGGGAAGCATCCAGTGGACCTGGGGACTCGACCAGGGGCACGACGGAGACGGCGCCGCCGCCGACCCCAGGATGCAGCAGGCCGAGGTCAACCTGCTCGCGGACATGGGCGCGTTCCCGGCGACGCTGCAGTCGGGGCTCGTGGCTGCGACGCGGAGCACGGACACGGTCGCCCCGACCCTGACGATCAGCTCGCCGGCAACAGGGACCCAGGTCGCGAACGGGTCGATGGTCACCCTCACCGGCACGGCGAGCGACACTGGCGGCGTGGTCGCCGGTGTCGAGGTCTCGACCGACGGCGGCGCGTCGTGGCACCCCGCCACCGGGCTCACGAACTGGAGCTATTCGTTCGCGCTGCACGGCATGGGGGAGGTCTCCGTGCTCGCCCGTGCCATCGACGACAGCGCCAACTTCCCCGCCGCCGGCACCGAGGTGAAGCTGCGGGTCACCGGCCCCTACTCCGCGTTCGGCGCCGAGACGCCCGTCGTGCCCGATGCAGGTGACGGATCACCGGTCGAACTCGGGCTGCGGTTCACCCCCATGGTCGGCGGGTTCGTCCAGGGCGTCCGGTTCTACAAGAGCAGGGCGAACACCGGCACCCACACCGGTACGTTGTGGGCCCCCAACGGGACGCAGTTGGCGACCGGGACGTTCACGGGTGAGAGCGCGGAGGGGTGGCAGGTGCTCCGCTTCGCCACACCGGTCGAAGTGAGCGCCGGAACGACCTATACCGCGTCCTACTGGGCTCCGAACGGCCACTACGCCGCGGTGCCGCACGCGTTCACCGCGAGCGGTCTCGAGCGGGATCCGTTCCTGCTGGCCGGCGGACTCGGCAGTCAGCCGGCAGGGGTGTTCGGCATCCAGGGCTGGATGCCCGCAGAGTCCTGGGACGCCTCGAACTACTACGTCGACGTCCTCTTCGACACGAACGACACCTCCCCGGTCACCGCCGTCTCGCGCTGGCCGCTGCCCGGTTCGTCCAGTGTCGCCACGAACACGACGATCTCGGCCACGCTGTCGAAGCCGGTGACCAGTTACGAGGTCCGCGTCGTCGACGAGCTGGGGTCGGTCGTGGCAGGTGCGACCGTCTACGACGCGGCGACCCGGACGCTCACCTTCACCCCGACCAACCGGCTCGCCGGTTTCGTGACCTACACCGTGCAGGTGACCGCCACCACCGCGACCGGGCTCCCGCTCGGAGCAGGGGCGACCTGGACCTTCCGCACGGCGAAGCCCGACCCCGTGCCCGGCGCCTGCCCGTGCGGCCTCTTCACCGACTCGACGGTCCCTGGCGTCCTCGACAATCCGGAGCAGGTGAGCCTCGTGCTCGGCACCGCGTTCAAGACGGCCGTCAACGGCAAGGTGACCGGAGTGTCGTTCTACAAGGGAGCGGGCAACACCGGAACGCACACCGGGGGCCTGTGGACGGCATCGGGCACGCTGCTGGCGACCGGGACGTTCACCGCGGAGACGACGAGCGGTTGGCAGACGCTGACGTTCGCCACCCCCGTCGCCGTCACCGCGGGCACGGAGTACATCGCGGCGTACCGCGCTCCGGCCGGCCACTACTCGGCCACGATCGGCGCGCTGGCGTCGCCGCTCAGCGTGGGCCCGCTCTCGACGACCGCCGGGGCCGGGGCCTACAGCTACGGCGGCGACTTCCCCTCGAGCCGCAGCACGTCGAGCTACCTCGTCGACGTGGTCTTCGATCCGGCCCCCACGGCGCTGGCCGTCGTCTCGACGACTCCCGCCGAGAATGCGACGGATGTCACGGTCGGTTCCACGATCTCGGTCGCGTTCAACGCGAAGATCGCCGACGGCTCCTCGCTCACCGCCAGTGCGGCGGGCACGTCGATCACCGGAACGACCACGTTGTCCGCCGACCGGAAGCTCCTCACCTTCGACCCGGCCACGGACTTCGCTCCGGGTGCCACCGTCACCGTCTCGCTCAAGAACGTGACCGCATTCGACGGCCCCGGTTCGCTCGCCGATCGGACCTGGAGCTTCCAGGTCACGGCGCCGGTCCCCCCTGACGTGTTCCGCCTCTTCAGCGATCGGACGCCCGAGGTCCCCGCGGCGAACGACCCGTCGTCCGTCGAACTCGGGGTCGCGTTCACGTCGACGACGAACGGCGAGGTCACCGGCATCCGCTTCTACAAGGGCGCGGGCAACACCGGGACGCACACGGGATCGCTGTGGGACGCGGCGACCGGGCAACGCCTCGCGACCGTGACGTTCGCGGCGGAATCGCCGAGCGGATGGCAGCAGGCCTCGTTCGCGACGCCGGTGGCGATCCAGCCCGGACGCGAGTACGTCGCGTCGTACCTGGCACCGAACGGGAACTACGCGTACACGTCGAACGACTTCGCCGTCGCCCAGGTGAAGGGCCCGCTCACCGCGGTCGCCGAGCTCAACGGCCGGTACCGGTACGGGGCCGGTGGGGAGATCCCTGCCTTCAGCTGGAATCGCTCGAACTACTTCGTCGACGTCGTGTTCCGCGATCTGCCCGATCCCCCGAAGCCGGCCGTGCTCGTGAGTTCCGTGCCGGCGAGCGGTGCCGCCCTCGTCGATCCCCTGACCGCTGTCCGTGCGGTGCTCGGCGGCGACCTGCTGGGCGGTACGCCGCAGATCGCGCTGAGCGGACCCGGCGGCGCCGTCCCCGGCGTCTCCGCGTGGGACGCCGGAGCATCCACGGTGCGATTCACACCCACGAGCCCGCTGCCGGCGTCGACCAAGTTCACGGCGACGGTGACGGTCGCCGGCGGGACCGGCAATGGCAGTGTCGGCGGCGGCACCTGGTCGTTCACGACGGCCTCTGCCGTGACCGGCCCCGTGTTCTTCGCCGGTCAGACGCCGTCGAACACCTCGTGGGACGACGCCACCACCGTGCAGCTCGGCGTGCGGTTCACCACCACCGCCCCGGTGCGGGTGTCGGCCATCCGGTTCTACAAGGCACCGGGCGATGCCGCCACCCATCAGGTCTTCCTCTGGGGCGCCAACACCGTGACCCCGCTCGCGACCGCGACCAGCACGGCGGAGACCGCCTCGGGCTGGCAGACCGTCCAGTTGCCCACCTCGGTCGTGCTCGAGGCGGGGGTGGAGTACCGCGCGACGTACCTCACCACCCGTGGTCGCTATGCAGCGGATCTCAACGGCCTCGCCGCATCCGTCGTGCGCGGCTCGCTGGCGACGCTTCCGAACGGCGGGGTCTACACCTACGCCGGTACGAGCTACCCGGGCCAGATCACGGCCCACAACCTCTGGGCGGACATCGTCGTCGGCGGCTGAGGTCCGACACCGCGGGCCGCAGGCTATCGGACGACCGAGGGCGACCAGGCGTGCTCGATGAGCAGCTCGGGCTCCCCGCCGCCGTCGGCGGCGATCGCCCAGACATCGCTGTCTCCGGCGGCCCGTTGGAGCCCGTAGACGATCGTCTCGTCGTCGAGCCACTCCACCTGATCGTCGACGTTGCGCGACTCGGGCAGGACGACCTCCTCGCCCGTCGCGAGGTCGAGCACGGCGATCGTCCAGGTCTTCGCCGGTGCCTCGCCGACGGGCTTCTTGAACGCGATGCGCTCGCCGTCCGGGGAGAGCGAGGGGCACTCGACCGCATCGTGGACGGCGACGAGGGTCCGATCCCCGAGGTCGCCCTGGACGAGCCAGTTGCGGCCGCCCGACGCCGCCGTGGCGAAGAAGCGGTCCGTTCCGGGCTCGAACGTCACGCCCCAGAAGTTCAGGTCGGCGGCGGTCACGGGCTGGTCGTTGACGGTGAAGAAGAACTCCTCGAGGTTGCCGTACTCCGTGCCGTCGGCGCCGACGACGACGGTGGCGGTCGAGAAGCCGAGCGTCGCGTAGCCGTGTCCCGTGACGAACGCCGTCGACGCCCAATAGCTCGAGTCGTCCGCGATCCTCGTACGGCTCGGGATGCCGGGGAGCGGGCTGCTCCACTGCTCCTCGAATCGCGCATCGAGCACCTGCCACTCGAAGGTCGTGACGATCCCGCGCTCCGTGCGCAGGCAGGACACGAGCTCGGCGCTCGCGTCGACACGGTCGCACGTGAGCTCCGCGACGGAGCGGGGGCCGCCCGGCGCGCCGATCGGCACGGACGCGACATGTCCGTACTCGGATCCGGGATCCGTCGATCGGAAGACGATCTGGCCCGGCTCGACCCTGGTGAGTGGCGGGCCGGTGTATTCGCCCGAGGCCGATGCGACGGCCTGGAACCGGAGGAACGCCGAGACCGCGTACACCAGCGAGCCGCCGAGCAGGATGATCGCCGCCGCGACGACGAGCGTCCATTTCAGTTTCGGCGTCATTCGACGGTCTCCGCGCGGCCTTCGTCTCGAGACCTCCCCTTCGCCCCCAGGAGCAACCAGGCCGCCAGCGGGATGATGACCGCGAGGATGACGGCCACGACCACGACCGCCTCCGCCCGTCCGATCGCGAACCAGAGCAGGCCGAAGCCGACGGAGGCGATGAGTCGCGTGACCGCGACCACCGTCTGCGCCGCGGCGATCCCGCTCGCGCGTGCGGCGACGGGGGTGCATCGACTCGCGAGCGCGGCGAGGATTCCGTCGGTCGCCGCATAGAAGGCCCCCAGCAGCACGAGGCACGAGATCGTGATGAGCGCACCGTTGACGGGGACGGCGGCGAGGACGTAGGTGCCGAGGAGGGCGACGTGCCCGATGACGAAGATCCGTGCGCTGCCGAAGCGGTCGGCCAATCGACCGAACGGGACGGCGAGGGCGAGGAAGGCGATGTTGGTGCCGACGTAGAACAGCGGGAACCACTCCGCGGCGAACGCGCCGCGACTCTGCAGGACGAGGTAGACGAACCCGTCGCCGATCGTGACCGTTCCGAACAACGCCGCGACGACGAGCAGCCGAGTGAGCCGGGGGTCTCTCAGGTGCTTCCATCGGAACGGTGCCGGCGGGGTGCCGCCGGCGGCTCCTTCGGCACGCGGCCGCTTGTTCGGCACGAGGATTCCGAGGACGATCACGCCGAGCACTGCGAACGCGAGCGACACGACGAAGACGGTCGTGTACCCGTCGGGGATGAACAGGAGGATGACGAACGCGAGGAGGGGCCCGACGGCGGCTCCGACCGTGTCGAGCATTCGGTGCACGCCGAACGAGCGGCCGAGGTTGGAGGGCTCCGACGATGCGGTGATGAGCGCGTCGCGCGGTGCCGTCCGTGCGCCCTTGCCCAGCCGGTCGACGACCACGACCGCGGTCAGCGCAGCGAATCCGGTGGCGAAGAGGAGTCCGACTCGCGCGATCGCCGAGATGCCGTATCCGAACATGGCGACCCATTTGGGCTGATCACCGCGATCGGCCGCGTACCCGGCCGCGATGCGCACGACGGCGCTCACCCCCTGGTAGAGGCCGTCGATGAACCCGTAGGCGACCGTCGAGAGGCCGATGACGCCGGTGATGTAGAGCGGGAGGATCGCCGCGGTCGCCTCCGACGAGATGTCGGTGAACATGCTGACGATGCCGAGGGCGATGACGACCGAGGAGACGCGCGCCGACGCGACCCGCACGGTCTTCGCGCTGGCGCCCGGCGTGCCGGCCGGTGCGTCGGCCGGTGCGTCGGCGCCGTCGGACGCGACGGGCGCCTCGGCCTCATCGACGGGTTGCTGCTTCGCCTTGCGCAGATCCGAGAATGAGAGGTACACGGCTATCCCTGCGCGGTCAGCGTCGCGAACACCGTGTAGTCCGTGCCCGCCGAGCCGCCGGTCACCGTCACGACGAGGGAATCGCCGCCATACCCGAAGCTGAGCGCCCGGGAGCCGCCCACGGCCGGCACCATCGTCGAGGTGAGTCCGAGCGACCCGAAGTGCTCCGCGTAGAAGTCGAGCACGGTCTGCGCTCCCGCATCCGTTCGCGCTGCGAGCGTCGCCTGCATGTGCTCTCCCGCCGAGCTCACAGAGCTCGAGACGATCTCGGATGCCCCGTACACGGCGATGCCCGTCGGAAAGCCGTCGACGAGGGCGCCCGACGCCGCGGCGTCGGGTGGCAGCGGACTCGAGACGAATGGCGCGGGAAGGACGGGATCGGGCAGTCCCGACTCCGGTTCGACGGGCGGAAGCACCTCACTCGCCTTCCCGTCGTCGCCGGACGACGTCGGCGGCTCGGTCGCCTTCGCGGTGGAGTCAGCGCCGTCGGAGCCGGCCGCCGTGCCCGCGTCAGCCCCGGCGGTTGCGGCCGGCCCGGGGTCGGGGTTCCCGGCGTCGGCGGCGAGCCGATCGAGGGTGACGGCGATCGCGAGGATGACGACCGTCGAGGCGCCGACCGCGATGAGGATGCGCCGAGTCGTCCACGCCATGTCCCCCTCCTCGGTTCAGCGTCTCGTCCGAGTGTTCGACGAGGCCCCTGGAGCGTGTGCGACTTCGCGTTGCTGTTCCGCCTCGGTGCTGTGCGCAGGGAGTGCACTCCACGGACGTGACCACGTTACGACCGCGACGTCGCGCGCGCTTCCCCCAATTCCGGGGGCGACGGCCTCGTCGCGCCGACCGGCGTCCGACGGCGGTTCACCACGCCGGCCGAGCCGGCGATCGTCGCGGCGCTCGGAGGCTGAGCGCCGGTCCTCCCGGCTCCGGCGTCGCGGTCTTCCCGAGCCTCGCGCCGAGGCGGGTGCCGTCGTTCCGAGGCGCACCGCCCATCGGTTCCGCGTACCAGTGGTCGACGCCGCGGCTGCAGGTGCACGAGAGTGCAACGGTCTCGTCGATCGTCACCGCACGGAAGAACTCGCGGTGGGGGGTGGGGGTCTCGCGTCGTCGTCGTGCCATGCTCGTCGCTCCGTCCTGCGCACGTCACGGTGCGCTTACTGGAGAGACGGCGATCCCGCCGGATCATGACGCGGGTCGCGCGAATCGCTTCGCGCGCCGTCAGAGGTCCGCGGGGCTGACGGTGAACGTGTCGCAGGCTTCGGCCCCCTGCGTGAAGCCGGCCTCGAACCAGTTCTTCCGCTGATCGCTCGTGCCGTGCGTGAAGGAGTGCGGGTTCACCTGTCCCTGCGTCGCCTGCTGGATGTGGTCGTCACCGACCGACGCAGCGGCGTCGAGAGCGTCCTGTCGCTGCGCCTCGGTGATCTCCTGCAGGAACGGCACGCCCGCGTCGTCGGGCACCGTCGATGCGTTCGCCACCCAGGCGCCGGCGAAGCAGTCGGCCTGCAGCTCGACCCGCACCGCGTTCGACGAAGGCCCGGTCTGCCCGTCCTGCGAGCGCTCGAGCACTCCCGCGAGGTTCTGCACGTGGTGGCCCCACTCATGTGCAATGACGTACATCTCGGCGAGCGTGCCGCCGTTCGCGCCGAACCGGCTGCGCAGCTCGTCGTAGAAGGTCACGTCGATGTAGATCGTCTGGTCGGGCGGGCAGTAGAACGGACCGGTCGCCGACGACGCACTGCCGCACGCGGTCGTCGTCGCCTGGTCGAAGAGCACGAAGTCCTGCGGGGCGTTGTAGTTCACCCCGAGCGCCGGCGCCTCCTCGGCCCAGTACGTCTCGAGCGACGCCGACGCGCCCTTCATGCGGCATTCGACGTTCTCGTTGGCATCCTGACCGGTGAGGCACTGCTCGAGCGTCGAGTCGCTCGCCTCGGGCTGCGCGTCGCCGCCGACGATCGTGGTCAGGTCGACACCGAGGAACTGCGAGATCAGGAAGATCGCGAGCGCGCCGATGCCGCCGCCGGCGAGAGCGATGCCGGTGTTGCGGCCGCGCTTGGAGGCCTTGCCCTTGCTGATGTCGGCGTCGGGATTGAACGTCATGATCAGACGCTACCGGGTGCCGGGGCCGTCGTCGCGGTCGCTGCGCCGGTCGTCTTCTTCATCCTCGTCGTCATCGTCATCGTCATCGTCGTCGTCTTCGTCGTCCTCATCGTCGGCGTCGTCATCGTCGTCGTCATCGTCGGCGTCGTCATCGTCGTCGTCATCGTCGTCACTAACGTCATCGTCGGCGTCGGCGTCGTCATCTTCGGCGTCGGCGTCGGCGTCGGCGTCTTCAGCGTCGTCGTCGTCGAGCCCATCGCGGAGCTCGTACACCACGGCATCTCCGCCGTACCCGTCCCCACCGGCGAAGCGATCGGTCGCCGTGATGAGCGCGTCGAGGATCCCGGGTTCGTCGAACGCGTGACCGGCGTCGTCGATGATCGTGAGCTCGGCCTCGGGCCACGCCCGGTGCAGGTCCCACGCCGTCATCATGGGCGTGCACACGTCGTAGCGGCCCTGGATGATGACGGCGGGGATGTCCCGGAGCCGCGAGGCATCCCGGATCAACTGCCCTTCCTCCCACCAGCCGCCGTGCCGGAAGTAGTGGTTCTCGATGCGCGCGAACGCCGTGGCGTACTCGGGCGCCGTGTAGCGCGCGACGTTCGCGGCCTGCGGCAGCAGCGTGATCGTCGAGGACTCCCACCGCGCCCACGCGATCGCGGCGGGCTCGTGCACCTCGGGGTTCGGGTCGGAGAGCAGCCGCCCGTACGCCTCGACGAGGTGCGCGCGCTCGAGCACGGGGATCGGGGCGACGAAGTCGGCCCACAGGTCGGGGAAGATCGCGGAGGCGCCGCCCTCGTAGAACCAGTCGAGCTCCTGGCGGCGCAGCGTGAAGATGCCGCGCAGCACGAGCTCGGTGACGCGCTCGGGGTGGGTCTGCGCGTACGCGAGCGCGAGCGCGCTCCCCCACGACCCGCCGAACACCTGCCAGGTGTCGACGCTGAGATGCCCGCGAAGGCGCTCCATGTCGGCGATGAGGTGCCACGTCGTGTTCGCGGCGAGACTCGCCTCGGGCTCGCTCGCGTGCGGAATCGAGAGTCCGCAGCCGCGCTGGTCGAAGAGCACGATGCGGTACCGCTCGGGGTCGAACAGGCGGCGGTGATCCGGCGTGGTCCCCGCACCCGGTCCCCCGTGCAGGAACACGACCGGCTTCCCCTGCCGATTGCCCGACACCTCCCAATAGATGTGCTGGCCGTCCCCCACGTCGAGCATGCCGGTCTCCAGCGGCTCGATCTCCGGATACATCTCTCTCATGGCGCCACGGTATCGACCACCGGATGCCGCGGCCGGATGCCGCGCCGAAACCGCATGGCGGCTCGCAACATGCCGACCACCGGATGCCGCGGCCGGATGCCGCGCCGAAACCGCATGGCGGCTCGCAACATGCCGACCACCGGATGCCGCGGCCGGATGCCGCGCCGAAAC
>NZ_JBHURI010000036.1:40127-42344 GCF_042673425.1 Agromyces sp. NPDC056965
AACCGCATGGCGGCTCGCAACATGCCGACCATCGGATGCCGCGGCCGGATGCCGCGCCGAAACCGGATCGCGGCTCATCGAAGGCGGTTCCCGACGACGGCCCGGTTGCCGGCGGCCGGTTAGGCTCGGAGCATGGCCGCGAAGAAGCCGATCACCGTCACGCTCACGGGCGCGGGCGGCCAGATCGGGTATGCCCTCCTGTTCCGCATCGCCTCCGGCGCCATGCTCGGACCGGATACCCCCGTTCGATTGAACCTCCTCGAGATTCCGCAGGGCGTGCGCGCAGCAGAGGGGGCGGCGCTCGAACTGCAGGACTCCGCCTTCCCGCTGCTCTCGCACGTCGAGGTCTACGACGACGCGAACCGGGCGTTCGCGGGGGCGAACGTCGCCCTCCTCGTCGGTGCGCGCCCGCGCACCGCCGGCATGGAGCGCGGCGACCTGCTCACCGCGAACGGCGGCATCTTCGGCCCGCAGGGCGCGGCGATCAACGCCGGTGCGGCCGACGACATCCGCGTCGTCGTGGTCGGCAACCCCGCGAACACGAACGCGCTCATCGCGTCGGCCCATGCGCCGGATGTCCCGGCCGAACGCTTCACGGCACTCACCCGTCTCGATCACAACCGGGCCCTCGGCCAGCTCGCGGCCACCGTCGACACGCCAGTCGGCGACATCCGCGGCGTTACGATCTGGGGCAATCACTCGGCCACGCAGTTCCCCGATGTCGCGCACGCGACCGCTGCCGGCGACTCGGTGCCGGCGCTCCTCGCCCGCCGCCTCGGCGGGCCCGACGGCGCTCGTGAGTGGCTCGTCGACGAGTTCATCCCGCGCGTGGCCAAGCGCGGCGCCGAGATCATCGAGGTGCGCGGCTCCTCGTCGGTCGGCTCGGCCGCGAGCGCCACGATCGACCACGTGCATGACTGGGTGCTCGGCACCCCCGACGGCTGGACGAGCGCCGCGGTCGTCTCCGACGGCTCCTACGGCGTGCCCGAGGGCCTCGTCTCCTCGTTCCCCGTCGACTCGGTCGACGGCGCCTGGCGCATCCGGCAGGGACTCGAGGTCGACGACTTCGCGCGGCGTCGCATCGAGGCATCCGTCGCCGAACTCGTCGAGGAGCGCGACGCGGTGCGCTCCCTCGGGCTGCTCTGACGACGGCGGGCGCCGACGTAGGCTGAAGGCATGGCCGAGCAGACCCCCGCACGCAATGCCCGTCGCAACCAACTGATCGTCGGGCTCATCGTGGGCGTGCTCGTCGGCGTGGGCGTGAGCCTCTGGACGAGCTTCTGGCTGTGGCTGCCCGCAGGCATCGTGGTCGGCATCGTCACCGGGCTCCTCATGCGCCCGCCGTCGAAGGACTGACCGGCCAGTCCGCCGGCTATCGGGCGGAGACCCCGATGTAGTCCACGATGCCGTCGATCAGGCGCGCGAGCCCGAACTCGAACGCGTCAGACGGCCCAGCGGGATCCGCGGCGCCCGCGGCCTGTCCGACCCGCGCCGACACGGGATAGCGTTCCGCGTCGAGGATCTCCTCGAGCAGCGGCTCGTTGCGCTCCCACCAGTCGACGGCCGACTCCTGGTCGACTTCGCGGTGTCGCTCGGCATCGAGATGCGCGCGCGCGGGCCCGGTCACGAAGCCGAGCAGCAGCGTGACGATGCGATCCATGTCGAGGTCGGAGAGACCCAGACCGTCGATCGCGCGGAGGCACCACTCCCAGTGGTCGGAGACGTTCGGTCCGAGCGGCGGCCTGCTGGTGTCGATCGAGAGCAGCCAGGGATGCCGCAAGTACTCGTTCCACTGCTGTCGTGCGATCTGCGCGAGTCGCTCGGACAGATCGCCGTCGAGGCGCGGCAGCGCCATCTCGCCGGCGACGCGGTCGACCATGAGGTCGACGAGCTCGGCCTTGCCCGGCACGTAGGTGTAGACCGACATCGGCTTCAATCCGAGGCGATCGGCGATGCGGCGCATCGAGACGGCATCGATGCCGTCGACATCGGCGAGCTGCACGGCCGCCGCGACGACCTCGTCGACGCTCGACCGCTGCTTCGGGCCTCGAGAACCGACGGGTTCGCCGAAATGCGACCGCCACAGGAGCCGAAGCGTGCGGTCGGGTTCGCTGCCTGTGGATTCTCCCGCCATGCGGGACAGCCTATATTCTCCGTACGCCATACGGTCACGCCGTCGCGGCCCTCGGAGCCCGCGGACCCGGGCACGACGAAGGC
>NZ_JBHURI010000037.1:0-42243 GCF_042673425.1 Agromyces sp. NPDC056965
CCCGCGGCGAGGAAGCCGCGGGCGGCGCGGGAACGGCGGAGGAGCCGCGGATCGAGCGGTTTCACCTAGTGCGCTGCCGCCTCGATCGAAGCGCGGGAGACGCGCTTGCGGAACACCCAGTACGTCCAGCCCTGGTAGAGCAGCACCAGCGGGAGGCAGAACAGGGCCACCCAACTCATGACGGTGAGGGTGTAGGTCGTGCTCGAGGCGTTCTCGATCGTGAGGCTGTTCGCCGGATCGTTCGAGGCCGGCATCACGTCGGGGAACAGCGCCGCGAAGAGTGCGAACACCGCAGCGGCGACCGTGACGGCGAGCAGTGTGAACGCGATGCCCTCCGCTCCCCGCAGGTTCGCGATCCATCCGCCGATGAGGGCGACCGCGGCGACGGCCGCGAGGATCCAGAACCAGAGCGTGCCGAATGCGAGCCCGGTCCAGAGGAGGAACGAGGCGGCCACGACGATCGTGATGATGCCCGACCTGGTCGCGAGTCGCCGCGCCCGTTCGCGCAGGTCGCCCTCGGTCTTCAGCGAGGCGAACACCACGCCGTGCGTGAAGAAGAGCAGGAGCGTCGTGACGCCGCCGAGCAGCGCGTACGGGTTCAGCAGGTCGAAGAGCGTGCCCGTGTAGTTGTGATCCGCATCGAGCGGCACCCCCTGCACGATGTTGGCGAACGCGACGCCCCAGAGCAGGGCCGGCACGGCCGATCCGACGACGATCATGCCGTCGAACCACTTCTTCCAGCGCGACTCGGGTCGCTGGTGGCGGTACTCGAACGAGACGCCGCGAGCGATGAGCGCGAGCAGGATGAGCAGCAGCGCGAGGTAGAACCCGGAGAAGAGCGTGGCGTACCACTCGGGGAAGGCCGCGAAGAGCGAGGCGCCCGCGACGATCACCCACGTCTCGTTCAGGTCCCAGACCGGGCCGATCGTATTGATGAGCACGCGACGATCGGTCTCATCCCTCCCGAGGAACGGGAGGGACATGCCGATGCCGAAGTCGAACCCGTCGAGCACGAAGTAGCCGACGAACATGAAGGCGACGATCCAGAACCAGAGCACTGTGAGATCCATGGGGTGTCCTCCTTAGTAGACCGTCGTGGCGGGTTCGACGCGGCCGGTCTCGGGGTCGGGTTCGCCGAGCTCCGGCGGGCCCTTCTTGATCGCCCGGATGATGAGGCGCACCTCGACGACGGCGAGTGCGCCGTAGATGAGGGTGAACGCCACGAGGGAGATGAGCACGTCGAGCCCGGTCACGTTCGGCGAGACCGCCGACTCGGTGGGTAGCAGGCTGAACACGATCCAGGGCTGCCTGCCCATCTCGGTGAAGATCCAGCCGACGATCATGGCGGCGAGCGAGAGGGGGAAGCTCCAGATCGCGACCTTCCAGACCCAGGCCTGCTTGGGCATGCGGCCCTTGCGGGTGACCCAGAGGCCGACCACGGCGATGAGCACGTGGAGGAGGCCGAGGCCGATCATCCAGCGGAACGACCAGTACGTGACCCAGATGATGGGGGTGTAGTCGCCGGGCCCGTAGAGCTCCTGGTACTGCGCCTGCAGGTCGTTGATGCCCTCGACGCAGCCGTCGAACGTATGCGTCGAGAGGAAGGAGAGCAGGTAGGGCACGCGGATCGAGAAGAGCTCGCTCGAGCCGTCGGGCGTGCCGAGGGTGAAGAGCGAGAACGAGGCATCCGCCCCGCATGCTGTGTCGTACATCGCCTCGGCGGCGGCCATCTTCATCGGCTGCGTCGCCACCATGGCGAGGCTGAGCTGGTCGCCGAAGAGCGTCGTGAGGATGCCGGAGCCCACCATCACCCAGAGGCCGAACTTCAGCGCCGGGCGCATCGAGTCGAGGTGCTGGTTGCGGGCCAGGTGCCAGGCGGCGGCGCTGATGATGAGGCCGGCCGCCACCATGAAGCTCGCTGCGATCGTATGCGGGAACGCAGCGAGCGCCACGGGGTTCGAGAGGAGCGCACCGATGTCGACCAGTTCGGCCCGGCCGCGCTCGGCGTTCATCTCGTAGCCGACGGGGTTCTGCATGAACGCGTTCGCGGCGATGATGAAGTAGGCCGACACGATCGAGCCGATGGCGGTGCACCAGATCGTCGCGAGGTGGATGCCGCGGGGCAACTTGTCCCAACCGAAGATCCAGAGGCCGATGAACGTCGCCTCGAAGAAGAAGGCGAGCAGGCCCTCGAGCGCGAGCGGGGCTCCGAACACGTCGCCGACGAATCGCGAGTACTCCGACCAGTTCATGCCGAACTGGAACTCCTGCACGATGCCCGTCACGACGCCCATCGCGAAGTTGATGAGGAAGATCGTGCCGAAGAACTTCGTGACCTTCAGGTATTCGACCTTGCCGGTGCGGTACCAGGCGGTCTGGAAGACGGCGGTGGAGGTCGCGAGGCCGATCGTGATCGGGACGAACAGGAAGTGGTAGACGGTGGTGAGCCCGAATTGCCATCGGGCGAGCAGCAGTGGATCCAGCAGCTCGTTCACGGATGCCCCTTTCACACGCGATCGCGTCGTGATGAAGTCTCGTTCTACACGTCGTAGAACGTTCTTCTACGAAGCGTAGAACATATCGCCCGACGACGGTAGTCTGGAGGCATGGCGAGTCTCGGCGAACTGGAGCGCTCCGTGATGGAGGTGCTGTGGTCGCGCGACGCCGCGCTCACGGCGAACGAGCTGCGCGACGCCCTCGCCCTGAGTGAAGGCGAGCCCGGTCGTGCCGTGGCGACGACCACCGTCCTCACCGTGCTGTCCCGTCTCGAGCGCAAGGGATTCGTGACGCGCGCCCGCGACACCCGCCCGCACCGCTACCGGGCGCTCCTCACCCGTGAAGAGCACACCGCCGAGCTCATGCACGAGGTGCTCGACCGCGCGAGCGACCGCGACGCCGCGCTCGCCCGCTTCGTCGGCACCGTCAGTGCTGGCGAGGCCGCAACGCTGCGGCGACTCCTCGACGACCTCTCCCGATCCTGACGATGCTCGCCGTCGCCGCGCTGCTCGGCGGGTTCGCGCTCCTGCTCGCCTGGCCGATCCCCGTCGTGCTCTCGCGCGCCACCTGGCCGACTCACTCCCCCGCCATCGCGCTCGCGCTCTGGCAGGCGATCGCCCTCGGCGGCGGCCTCTCGATGATCGGCTGCCTGCTCGTCTTCGGCGCGTCCCCCGCCGGCTCGCTGCTGGGCGCGGCCGAGTCGTTGCTCCCGCACCTCTTCGCCGGCCCGATCCCGCCCGAATTCGGTGTCGTCCACCTCGCGGCCCTCACGCTCGCCGCCGGGCTCGCGCTCCATCTCGCACTCAACCTCGCGCTCACCGCGGTTCGCGCCGAACGCGAACGCCGCCGCCAGCACCAGCTCATCGACCTGCTCAGCGACCCGATGCCGGGGCAGCCGCGTACGCGAGTGCTCGCGCACCCGGTTCCCCTCGCCTACTGCGTCCCCGGCATCCGCACGGCGACGGTGCTCACCGACGGCCTCATCGACGCCCTCGACGACGCCGAGCTGCGCGCCGTCATCGCGCACGAGCGTGCACATCTCGACCAGTTGCACCATCTCGTGCTGCTCGCGTTCCGCGCCTGGCACAGCGCACTCCCCTGGTTCCCGATCGCCAATCGCGCCGAGCGCTCGGTCGCGCTCCTCGCCGAGATGCTGGCCGACGACCGCGCCCGACGCGAAGCCGATGACGACGCACTCCGACGTGCGATGGTGCAGGTCGGCAGCGGCGGCGAACCCGGCGCATATGCCGATTCCGGCGGCGTCGTCCCCGACGTCACGATGCTCGAGGCGCGGCTCGCGCGCCTCGACGAGCCGCAGCAGCCCTCGGGCCCGCTGACCGGTTCGGCCGTCGTGTGGACGGCTGCGATCATCGTCGCCGTGCCGATCGTCGCCCTTCTCGCCACCCTCGGCGCGGTCGCCTGACCCCGACCACGGTACGAGTGCCCCGTCGCCGAATCAGACTGGGGACTGATGCGGTCGTTCAGGACGCCTCGCTACGCTCGAACGATGAACGAGATCCTCGACTGGATCCTCGACACCGTTCAGGCTGTCGACCCGATCGCCCGCACCCTGCTCGCCGGGCTCGGCATGCTGCTCGAGACCTCCGTGCTCATCGGCCTCGTCGTGCCGGGCGACACGATCGTGATCGTCGCCTCGACGGCCGTCGACAGCATCGGCGAGTACTTCGCGCTCACGTTCACGGTCATCATCGGTGCACTCATCGGCGAGAGCATCGGCTTCGCGCTGGGCCGATGGTTCGGCCCGCACATCCATCGCTCGTGGGTCGGGCGCAAGATCGGCGATGAGAACTGGGCGCGGGCCGAGCGCTACCTCGACCGCCGCGGCGGTCCTGCGGTCTTCATCTCCCGATTCCTGCCGGTGCTGCATTCGCTCATCCCCCTCACCGTCGGCATGAGCTCGATGCGGTACCGCAAGTTCATGGCGTGGACCGTGCCCGCGTGCGTCATCTGGGCCTTCGCCTACGTGACCGTCGGCTGGCTCGCCGCGGGCAGCTACCGCGAGCTGAGCCGCGACCTGCACTGGGCGGGCTACCTGTTCGTCGGCGTGATCGCGCTCTTCCTCGCCGCGGCCTGGGGCGTGAAGAAGCTCCTCGTTCGCTCCGAGGCCAAGCACATGGTGGCGACGGATGCCCCGGCCAACGCGTCGTCCGACGCGGTGACGATCACGGCCGAAGACGGCGAAGGGCCGGATGCCGCGGCATCCGACCCCTCGAATCTCGACGCGAACCGCTAGAACAGCGCCTTCTCGGCGAGCCAGTCCTTCGCGATCTGGTCGGCGGACTGCTGCTCGTCGACGCTCAGCGCGTTGAGCGCGACGAGGTCTTCGGCGGTGAGCGCTTCGCTCACCGTGTTGATGACGTCGGCCATCTCGTCGGTGACCTTCTCGCTCACGACCGGCACGACGTGCGATGCGAGGAAGAGCCCCTCGGGGTCTTCGAGCGTCACGAGGTCGTTGGCCTTGATGTTCGGGTCGGCACTGTAGATGTTGACGAGCTGGACCTGGTCGTCGACGAGCGCCTTGAGCGTCAGCGGGCCGCCGCTGTCCTCGATCGGCGTGAACGCGACATCGACGCCGTAGACCTCCTTCAGGCCGGTCGGTCCGTACGGACGCGTCTCGAGCTCGGAGTTGCCGCCGAGGGTCAGCGGCGTCGTGACCTTCGCGAGGTCGGCGAGGCTCGTCACGCCGTTGGCCTCCGAGAACTCCTTGGTCACGTTATAGGAGTCCTGGTCGGTCGCGGGCGACTGGTCGAGCACGCGGAGCCCATCGGGGAGCGACGTCTCGAGCTCGGCGTAGACGTCCTCGCTCGTCGTGGCCGTCGTGTCGGGCACGTAGTACTGCAGCAGGTTGCCCGTGTACTCGGGGAAGACGTCGATCTCACCCGCCTCGATCTCGGGGATGTAGACCTCGCGCTGGCCGATGCGCGGCTGCAGTTCGACCGTGAAGCCGTTGGCCTCGAGGGCCTGCGCGTAGATCTCGGCGATGATCTCATTGGAGTAGTAGTCCTGCGAGCCGACGACGATGGTCTCCGACGAAGCGCCGTCGGTGCTCGATCCGCTGTCCAGCGGATCGCCCGACGCGCACCCTGCCAGGGCCACTGTCGCCCCGACCGCGACTGCTGCGAGTGCAAGCAGCCGGCCTTTTCCTGCGGTGTTCATTCTCGATTCCCTTCGGTGATGGGTTGCCCCACGACCGCTCGGGGCCGGGTCGGCCGCGAGCGGAGCTCTCTGGTCCTGGTCGCCCGCACGCCGACGGGCACGACGAGGCGCTGCGTGATCGCGAAGAGGCCGTCGATCGCGAGGGCGAGCAGGATCACGAGGATCGAGCCGCCGAGCATCTCGGCGTAGTCGCGGGTCTTCAGGCCTGCGAAGATGTATCGGCCGAGTCCCTCGTCGGCGATGTAGGCGGCCAGCGTCGCGGTTGCCACGATCTGCAGCGTCGCCGAGCGGATGCCGCCGACGATGATCGGCATGCCGAGGGGCACTTCGACCTTGCCGACGATCTGCCGCTCTCGCATGCCCATCGCGCGCGCCGCATCGACGGTGCGTCGGTCGACGGACTCGAGGCCCGCATATGCGCCGGCGAGCAGCGGCGGCAGGGCGAGCACGACGAGGGCGATGATCGGCGCCTGCAGTCCGATGCCGAGCCACAGCGCGAGGAGGGTGAGCAGGCCGAGCGTCGGGAGGGCGCGCAGCCCGCCCGACACGGTCACGGCGAGCTCCTTGCCCCGGCCGGTGTGCCCGACGAACATCCCGATCGGCAGCGCGATGACGGCGGCGAACAGCAGCACGGTGGCCGAGATGGCGAGGTGCTGCCCGATGCGTTCGGGGATGCTGCCGACGCCGGTCCAGTTGGCGGGGTCGAGGATCCACTCGATGGCGTCGAGGAAGAGATTCATGCGGCGTCCAACCGCTCGACGCGTTCCAGGCTGCGACGACGCACAGCCGTGCTCGGACGCGACCACGGCATGAGCAGCCGACCGACGGCGACGCTCGCCCAGTCGAGGCCGATCGCCAGCACCATCGTGGCGACGATGCCGGTGATGATCTCGATCTGGATGCCGCGCTGGAGGCCGTCGGTGAAGAGGCTGCCGAGGCTCTGCACGCCGATCACGGCCCCGATCGTCGCGAGACTGACAGTGCTCACGATCACGACACGCAACCCCGACAGCAGCACCGGGCCCGCGAGCGGCAGCTCGACGCCCCAGAATCGGCCGGCCGGCGAGTAGCCGATCGCGGTTGCCGACTGCCGCACGTCGGGCTCGACGGCGTCGAAGGCGTCGGCGGCGGTCCGCACGATCACGGCGATGCCGTACAGCGTGAGCGCGATCACGAGGTTGAGCGGCGACGTGGTTCGAAGCCCGGTGACGACCGGCAGCGCGATGAGCAGGGCGAGCGACGGGATCGCGTAGAGCAGGCCGCAGATCGAGAGCAGTACTCCTCGCGACCACCGATACCGGTGCGCGAGCCATCCGATCGGAATCGAGATCACGAAGCTCAGTATGATCGCGGGCACCGACAATGCCAGATGGGTCAGCATCAGCTCACCGACCAGGTCGAGATTCGACCAGAGCCAGTTCACGAGGCGAGCACTCCCGCCGGGCGGCCGTCGGCGTCGACGACGAGCCGCCGACCGTCGACCTCGGTCACGTGCAGGGCTCGCTTGCCGCGGTTCGCGCCGACGAAATCGGCGACGAAGTCGTCGGCGGGGTTCGCGAGGATCTCGGCCGGCGATGCCGCCTGCGAGATCTGCCCGCCGTGCTGCATGATCACGACCTGATCGCCGAGGAGGAACGCCTCGTCGATGTCATGCGTCACGAAGACGACCGTCTTGCCCAGTTCGCCCTGCAGGCGCAGCAGCTCCTGCTGCAGCTCCGCGCGCACGATCGGGTCGACGGCGCCGAACGGTTCGTCCATGAGCAGGATGTTGGGATCGACGGCGAGACCCCGCGCGACGCCCACCCGCTGCTGCTGGCCCCCCGAGAGCTGGCTCGGGTACTTGTCGGCGAGCGAGCGGTCGAGTCCTACCGTGTCGAGCAGTTCGAGCGCCCGCGCGTGCGCCTCGCGCTTCTTCTCGCCGCGGAGCATGGGCACGGTGGCGACGTTGTCGATCACCTTGCGGTGCGGCAGCAGTCCCGAGTTCTGCATCACGTAGCCGATGCTGCGCCGCAGGGCCACGGGCTCGAGCGTCGCGACATCAGTGCCGTCGATCAGTACCTGCCCCGCCGTCGGATCGACCATGCGGTTGATCATGCGCAGGAGGGTCGTCTTGCCGGAGCCCGAGGAGCCGACGAAGACGGTCGTCTTGCGCGGCGGGATGACGATGTCGACGCCTGCCACCGCGACGGTGCCGTCGGGGAACTGCTTGCTGACGCCTCGGAACTCGATCATGCTGCCTCATTCCAGGCCCGGCGTTCGCCGGACCGGCTTCCAGCCAAACACCAATCGCGTGCCGAGGCAACGAAGGAGACGCGGCGCGTCTGCTGCCGGCGGTGCGTCAGGCGGCGTTGCTGGTGCTGCGCGCCGCGCCGAGGTGCTCGGCGAGGTAGTCGTGCACGAGCCGCTTCGCCTCGGCGAGGTAGCGCTCGTCACCGGTCTCTTCGCGCTCGAAGGCGCGGCTGATGAGCGCATCGCCGAGCTCGATCGAGACGCCGAGACGGAACCGCAGCTCGGCGAGGTCGTGGTCGCCGCCGAACTCCGCCTCGATCAGGCGCGCCAGGCGGTGGGCGAGCTCGGGTTCGATGTCGCCCTCGGGAGTCTCGCGGCGCGCAGCGTGCACGACGCTGAAGCCGGGCTCGTCGCGGTACATCGCGGCGCAGGCGTCGATCGCCACGTCCATGACGTGCCACCAGTTGACGAGGTCGATCTCGACGAGGTCGTCGGCGATGCGTTCGCGGAAGCGACGGACCGAGCGCTCGCGGAGTGCGTACAGCACGGCGACGCGGTCGGGGAAGTAGCGGTAGACCGTGCCGATCGAGGCGCCGGCGCGCTCGGCGACCATCTGCGTGGTCAGCCGTTCGAACCCGGACTCGTCGACGATCTCCGCCGCCGCGTCGAGCAGCGCGTCGAGCCGCTGCGTACTGCGTCGCTGGGTCGGCTCGGTGCGGATCGAGCGTCTCCGGCTCGGATCGGCCCCCAGGATCAGGTCGACATTCGGCACGGAACCTCCTCAGTTGCCCGTCCACTCTACCCGGACGAGCACGGGTCATCCGACCATTCCCCGCTCGTTTCGCGACCCGGCGTCGACGCATGACAGACTGAGTGGATGCCGGCGAGCTCCCCCCTTCCGGCCGGACAACGAGAGCGCCAGGTCCGGCATCGTGCCGCGCGCGCCGAAGACTGGGTCCACGACCTGCGCGAGCGCTGGGCGCGACGCCGCGGCCACAGGCCGACCATCGTGCCCTACACCGGCTACGGATCGACCGAATGGGTGCGCGTGCTCTGCCGGGTCCTGCTCAGCAAGCCCGTCGACCCCCACGAGACGTCGAAGCGCCGCCGCCGCAGAGGCGAGCAGGGCATTCGAGGATGGCGCAGCTTCACGAGCGTGCCCGTCGGCGGCGTACCCGTGGTGATCGAGGTCGGCGGCACGCGCATCGAGGTGCTCGCCGATCGCGGCGGTGTCGTCGACACGAAGGTGCCGGTCGCCCTCGAGCCCGGCTGGCATCGCGCGACGCTGCACACCGAGGGAGCCGAACCGGTCGAGGCGCCGATCTGGATCGTCGGGCCCGACGTGCGGTTCGGCATCATCTCCGACGTCGACGACACCGTGATGGTCACGGCGCTCCCCCGGCCGCTCGTAGCCTTCTGGAACACGTTCGTGCTCGACGAGCACGCGCGCATCCCGACTCCCGGCATGGCCGTGCTGTTCGAGCGTCTCGTGCGCTCGCACCCGGGCTCCCCCGTCATCTACCTCTCGACGGGCGCGTGGAACGTCGCGCCGACGCTCACGAGGTTCCTCTCGCGCAACCTCTATCCAGCCGGGCCGCTGCTGCTCACCGACTGGGGCCCGACGCACGATCGTTGGTTCCGGAGCGGCCGCGAGCACAAGCAGGAGAACCTCCGGCGTCTCGCCGAGGAGTTCCCCGACGTGCGCTGGCTCCTCATCGGCGACGACGGCCAGCACGACGAGGAGCACTACGAGCGATTCGCGCTCGATCACCCCGACAAGGTCGCCGCCGTCGCGATCCGCCGCCTCTCCAAGGGAGAGGCGGTGCTCGCCGGAGGCCGCACCAAGGGCGAGCAGCACGGCGCGGGCGTTCCGTGGGTGTCGGCGAACGACGGCTCGACGATCGCCGACCGGCTCGCCGACCTCGGCGTGCTCTGAAGCTCGCCCCTGCTCGAACCTCCGCGCCCCGGACCTTCAGGGGCGCGGTGATTCGCTACGCGGCGACGGCCGAGCGGCGGCTGCGAGCGAACTTCGCGAGCCCCCGGTTGACCTGCCTGGCCCAGAACGGTCCGCGGTAGATGAACGCCGAGTAGCCCTGCACGAGCGTGGCTCCGGCGTCGAGCCGGTCCTGCACGTCGGCGGCGGTCTCGACGCCGCCGACGGAGACGACGCAGAGCTCAGCGGGCACCTGGGCGCGGATGAGTCGCAGCACCTCGATCGATCGCGCAGCGAGCGGCGCGCCCGAGAGGCCGCCTGCCCCGATGGCCTCGACGACGGATGCATCGGCCGTGAGCCCCTCGCGGGAGATCGTCGTGTTGGTCGCGATGATGCCGTCGAGGCCGAGGCGGTCGACGAGCTCGCAGATGCGCACGATCTCGGCATCGTCGAGGTCGGGAGCGATCTTCACGAGGAGCGGCGTGTCTCCGGCCGCCGCGCGAACGGACTCGAGCAGCGGGGCGAGCGAATCGATCTCCTGCAGGCCGCGCAGGCCGGGAGTGTTCGGCGAGCTGACGTTGACCACGAGGTAGTCGGCGAACGGCGCGAGCACGCGGGCGCTGCGTTCGTAGTCGGCGACGGCGTCTTCGACGGCGGTGACCCGGCTCTTGCCGATGTTGACGCCGAGCACCGGGCGGTCGCGGCGACGCGACAGTCGCGAGAGACGGCCGGCCGCGGCATCCGCCCCGCCGTTGTTGAAGCCCATGCGGTTCACGAGCGCGCGGTCGCCGACGAGGCGGAAGAGCCGCGGGCGCGGGTTGCCGGGCTGGGCGACCGCCGTGATCGTGCCGACCTCGACGTGCCCGAATCCGAGGTTTCCGAGGCCGCGAACCGCGAAGCCGTCCTTGTCGAATCCGGCGGCGACGCCGAACGGCGACGGGAAGCGCAGTCCGAGGGCGTCGACCGCGAGCGACGGGTCGGGCGCGGTGAAGCGCTCGACGAGCTTGCCGAAGCCCAGGGTGGGCAGCCCGCGGATGACGCGGAACGCGAGGTGGTGCGCGTCCTCCGGGTCCATGTGGGAGAGGAAGGCGCTGAAGAGAAGTCGATACATCGCGCCTCAGGCTACCGGAGTGGGAGCGGCCGCCTCGACGTCACTCGACCGGTCGCGCAGGCAGGCGCCCGTGCTCTTCACGCAGCTGATCGATCGCGGACTCGAAATCGTCGAGCGAATCGAACGCCTGGTAGACGCTCGCGAAGCGCAGGTACGCGACCTCGTCGAGCTCGCGGAGCGGCGGCAGGATCGCGAGTCCGATGTCGTTCGCCTCGATCTGCGATGCGCCCGTCGAACGGATGGTCTCTTCCACCTTCTGCGCGAGCACCGCGAGGTCGGAGTCGGTCACCGGTCGCCCCTGGCACGCCTTCCGGACACCGAGCACGACCTTCTCGCGGCTGAACGGCTCGACCACGCCGGAGCGCTTGATGACGACGAGACTCGCCGTCTCGGTCGTCGAGAAGCGACGCCCGCACTCGGGGCACTGGCGGCGACGCCGGATCGAGAGCCCGTCATCGCTCGTGCGGGAGTCGATGACGCGGGAATCGGGGTGGCGGCAGAAGGGACAGTACATGGTGCTCCCAGCCTAGCGGCGGGGGCCGGGGCGGCGTCGACGACGAGGCCGCCGGCGCGCAGCCCGGTCAGGTGGACGAGCCGGAACGGCAGGTGGACGAGCCGGATCGGTCTCAGCCCGGGAATCGGGCGGTGACGGCCTCACCGTGGGCGGGGAGGTCCTCCTCCGTCGAGAGCGCGGCGATCACCGGGGCGACCTCGCGGAGGGCCTGCTCGTCGTAGCGCACGACCTGTTGCGGGCGCAGGAACGTGGCCGCGGAGAGGCCGGCCGCGTGGCGTGCCTGACCACCTGTCGGCAGCACGTGGTTCGAGCCCGCCGCGTAGTCGCCGAGGCTGACCGGCGAGAAGTAGCCGACGAAGATCGCGCCGGCGTTCTCGATGCGGGCGAGGGTGGCATCGACGTCGCGCACCTGGATCTCGAGGTGCTCGGGGCCGAAGGCGTTCGCGAAGTCGGCGGCCTGCTCGAGGTCGTCGACGAGCACGAGCGCCGACTGCACGCCGTCGATCGCCTCGCGCACCCGTGCGCTGTGCTTCGTGGCCGCGACTCGCACCTCGAGGCGTTCGGCCACCCGGGCGGCGAGCTCGGGCGAGTCGGTGACGAGCACCGCAGCGGCGAGTTCGTCGTGCTCGGCCTGGCTCACGAGGTCGGCCGCGACGAAGTCGGCGTCGGCGCTGTCGTCGGCGATCACGAGGATGTCGGTCGGCCCGGCCTCGGCGTCGATGCCGGTGACGCTCTGCACGATCCGCTTCGCCGCGGCGACGAAGACGTTGCCCGGACCGGTGACGCGCTGCACCGGCTCGAGGCCGATGCCGTCGACACCGTAGGCGAAGGCGCCGATCGCTCCGGCACCGCCCATGGCGTAGACCTCGGTGATGCCGAGGAGTGCCGCGACAGCGGCGATGGTGGGGTGGATGCGGCCGCCGAACTCCGACTGCGCCGGCGATGCGAGTGCGATCGAACGTACGCCGGCGACCTGGGCCGGCACGACGTTCATGATCACGCTCGACGGGTAGACCGCCTTGCCGCCCGGCACGTAGAGGCCGACTCGGCCGACCGGCTGCCAGCGCTGCTCGACCACGGCGCCCGGCGCAAGCCGGGTGATGTGGGGCGCGGGAACCTGGGCTTCACTCGCGGCCCGCACACGATCGATGGTCTGGAGCGCCGCAGCGCGGATCTCGGGGGCGAGTCCGTCGAGCGCCGCCGCAAGCTCGTCGGCCGGCACGCGAACCGCCGCCGGTCGAACGCCGTCGAAGCGCTCGGCCTGGTCGAGCAGGGCCGTCTCACCGTGCTCGCGGACCTCGTCGATGATCGATCGGGCGGCGTCGAGGGCCGCCGAGACGTCGGTCGCTGAGCGGGGAACGAGGGCGAGGAGCCCGGTCGTCGTCGGTCGGGTTCCGCGGAGGTCGATGGTACGCAGCATGATCCCTCAAGCCTATCGACGCGTCATCGCACCCGACTCGTCGTCGTCACACGAGGCAGTTCGGGCCGAGCAGGCTCTTCAGCTCCCCGTAGAGGTCGGCGGTCACCTTGACCGGGTACTGCCCGATCTCGAAGACGCGACCGACACGGCCCTTCGTCAGCGTGATCCGAACCTCCGTGTCGCCGCGATGACGCACGAGCACGTCGCGGAGCGCCTCGGTCGTCTCCTGCGTCGCGCGCTGGTCGGGCAGCATGATCCGCACGATGCCCGACTCCTCGTCTTGACCGATCTCGGGCGTGAAGACGCTGTACGCATGCAGGTTCATGCCGTCGTCTCGCATGCTGACCCGCCCGCGAACGACCACGATCGAATCGGCCTGCAGGCCGGGCGCGAACTCCTGGTACGCCTTGCCCATGAACATCACCGTGATCTCGCCCGAGAAGTCCTCGACCGTGATCATGCCGTACTGGTTGCCCGAGGCCTTCGCGATGCGGTGCTGAACACTCGTGACGAGACCCGCGACCGTGACGGTGTCGGCGTCCTGCGTCGAATCCGAGGTCATCAACTCGGTGATCGTCGTCGACGCATGCTTCGCGAGCGGCGCCTCGAGCCCGGCGAGCGGGTGATCCGACACGTAGAGCCCCAGCATGTCGCGCTCGAACGCCAGCTTCTGCTTCTTCGGCCATTCCGGCCGCGCGGGCACGAGTGACGGCGCGGCATCCCGCTCGTCGTCGTCGAAGAGGCTGTCGAAGTCGAAGCCGAAGTCGCCGACCTCCTCGGCCCGCTTCTCCTTCACGACCGATTCGACCGCGCCCTCGTGGATCTCGACGAGCGAGCGACGCGTGTGTCCGAGCGAGTCGAACGCGCCCGCCTTCACGAGCGACTCGACCGTGCGCTTGTTCGCCACCGGGAGCGGCGACTTCTTCAGGAAGTCGTGGAAGGACTCGAACCGGCCCTTCGCCTCACGTGCCGTGCGGATCGCGTCGACCACGTTGAACCCGACGTTGCGGACAGCGCCGAGCCCGAAGCGGATGTCCTCGCCGACGGCGGCGAAGTAGCCGATCGATTCGTTCACGTCGGGCGGCAGCACCTTGATGCCCATGCGACGGCATTCGTTGAGGTAGAGCGCGAGCTTGTCACGCGCGTCGCCGACGCTCGTGAGCAGCGCCGCCATGTACTCGGCCGGGTAGTGGGCCTTGAGGTATGCGGTCCAGTAGCTCAGTACGCCGTAGGCGGCCGAGTGCGCCTTGTTGAACGCGTAGTCCGAGAACGGGAGCAGGATCTCCCAGAGCTTCTGGATCGCGGCCTCGGAATAGCCGTTGGCCTTCATGCCGCCGGAGAAGCCCTCGTACTGCTTGTCGAGCTCGGACTTCTTCTTCTTGCCCATCGCGCGGCGCAGGATGTCGGCCTGACCGAGCGAGAACCCGGCGACCTTCTGCGCGATCGCCATGACCTGCTCCTGATAGATGATCAGGCCGTAGCTCGTGTCGAGGATGTCCCGGAGCGATTCCTCGAACTCGGGGTGGATCGGGGTGATCTCCTGCAGGCTGTTCTTGCGCAGCGCGTAGTTGATGTGGGAGTTGGCACCCATCGGCCCCGGTCGGTACAGCGCGATGACGGCCGAGATGTCTTCGAAGTTGTCGGGCTTCATCTGGCGCAGGAGCGACCGCATCGGACCGCCGTCGAGCTGGAACACGCCGAGCGTGTCGCCTCTCGCGAGCAGGTCGTAGGCGCCCTGGTCGTCGAGCGCGAGGTCTTCGAGCACCGGGCGGTGCCCGCGGTTCGCCTCGATGTTGTCGAGGGCGTCGTCGATGATCGTGAGGTTGCGCAACCCCAGGAAGTCCATCTTGATGAGGCCGAGCGACTCGCACGCCGGGTAGTCGAACTGCGTGACGATCTGGCCGTCCTGCTCGCGCTTCATGATCGGGATGATGTCGACGAGCGGATCGCTCGACATGATCACGCCGGCCGCGTGCACGCCCCACTGGCGCTTCAGGTTCTCGAGGCCGAGCGCCGTCTCGAAGACGGTCTTCGCCTCGGGGTCGGTCTCGACGATCGCGCGGATGTCGGAGGCCTCTTTGTACCGCGGGTGCTTCGTGTCGAAGATGCCGGTGAGCGGGATGTCCTTGCCCATGACCGCGGGCGGCATCGCCTTCGTGAGCTTCTCGCCCATCGAGAACGGGAAGCCGAGCACGCGGCCGGAGTCCTTCAGCGCCTGCTTGGCCTTGATCGTGCCGTACGTGACGATCTGCGCGACGCGCTCGTCGCCGTACTTCTCGGTCACGTACCTGATGACCTCGCCGCGACGACGCTCGTCGAAGTCGACGTCGAAGTCGGGCATCGAGACGCGGTCGGGGTTCAGGAATCGCTCGAAGATGAGGCCGTGCTGCAGCGGGTCGAGGTCGGTGATGCGCATGGCGTACGCCGCCATCGAGCCGGCACCGGAGCCACGGCCGGGACCCACGCGGATGCCGTTGTTCTTCGACCAGTTGATGAAGTCGGCGACGACGAGGAAGTAGCCGGGGAAGCCCATCTGCAGAATGACGCCGACCTCGTAGTCGGCCTGCTTGCGGACGTCGGCCGGGATGCCGTTCGGGTAGCGCACCTCGAGGCCGCGGTCGACCTCCTTCACGAACCAGGTGTCTTCGCTCTCGCCCTCCGGCACCGGGAACCGCGGCATGTAGTTGGCGTTCGTGTTGAACCGCACGTCGGCGCGCTCGGCGATCAGCAGGGTGTTGTCGCACGCCTCGGGGTAGTCGCGGAACACGTGCCGCATCTCGGCCGCGGTCTTCAGGTAGAACTCGTCGGCGTCGAACTTGAAGCGGTTGGGGTCGTCGAGTGTTGAACCCGACTGCACGCAGAGCAGCGCTGCGTGGCTCTTGGCGTCGGCGGCGTGCGTGTAGTGGAGGTCGTTCGTGGCGACGAGCGGCAGGTTCAGGTCTTTCGCGAGCCGGTGCAGATCTTCCATGATGCGGCGCTCGATGCCGAGGCCGTGGTCCATGATCTCGGCGAAGTAGTTCTCCTTGCCGAAGATGTCGCGGAAGTCGGATGCCGCCTTGACGGCCTCGTCGTACTGGCCGAGCCGGAGGCGCGTCTGCACCTCACCCGACGGGCAGCCCGTCGTCGCGATGAGGCCCTTCGAGTACATCGACAGGAGTTCGCGGTCCATGCGCGGCTTGAAGTAGTAGCCCTCGATCGAGGCCCGGCTCGAGAGGCGGAAGAGGTTGTGCATGCCCTCGGTCGTCTCGGAGAGGAGCGTCATGTGCGTGTAGGCGCCCGAACCCGAGACGTCGTCGCCGCCGCCGTTGCCCCACCGGATGCGGGTCTTGTCTCCGCGCGCCGTGCCCGGCGTGATGTAGGCCTCGGTGCCGATGATCGGCTTGATGCCGGCGTCGGTCGCCTGCTTCCAGAAGTCGTACGCGCCGAACACGTTGCCGTGGTCGGTGATCGCGACGGCGGGCATGCCCTCGCCCTTCGCGGCCTGGATGAGCTCCCCCACCCTCGCTGCGCCGTCGAGCATCGAGTACTCGCTGTGCACGTGCAGGTGGACGAAGGAATCGGTGGCCACTGGGCTCCTCATCGGGGTGTTGCGAGTATGTTCCGGGGGTCTTCGAAGTCTACGTGCGACCTCCCCCATCGGGGTCGCCGCCGGCGGGGTGTCAGTCGCCGCGGAGCACGCCGAGCGCGTGCGCGAGGTCGGCCGGATACTCCGACTCGAAGGTCGTCCAACGGCCGTCGGCCGGGTGGGCGAAGGCGAGCTGCTTGGCGTGGAGCCACTGCCGGTCGAGGCCGAGCTTCGCCGACAGGGTCGGGTCGGCTCCGTACATCGAGTCGCCGGCGCACGGATGCCGCTGCGCCGCCATGTGCACTCGGATCTGGTGCGTGCGACCGGTCTCGAGGTGCACCTCGAGCAGCGACGCGTAGGGGAACGCCTCGATCGTCTCGTAGTGGGTGACCGCGTGCTTGCCGTCGGCGGTCACCGCGAACTTCCACTCGGAGCGGGGATGACGACCGACGGGCGCGTCGATCGTGCCGGCGAGCGGGTCGGGGTGGCCCTGCACGACCGTGTGGTAGATCTTCTCCACCTCGCGGTCGTGGAACTGGCGCTTGAGCTCAGTGTAGGCCCGCTCCGACTTGGCGACGACCATGAGGCCGCTGGTGCCCGCGTCGAGGCGGTGCACGACGCCCTGACGCTCGGATGCTCCGGACGTCGAGATGCGGAAGCCCGCGGCCGCGAGCGCCCCGACGACGGTCGGTCCGTTCCAGCCCACCGAAGGGTGGGCTGCGACGCCGGCCGGCTTGTCGACGACCACGAGGTCGTCGTCGTCGTGGATGATGCCGAGGTCGGGGACCGCGATCGGATCGATCGTGAGCCCGCGCGGCTCCTCCCAGCTCACTTCGAGCCAGGCACCAGCACGAAGCCGGTCGGACTTGTCGACGGATGCCCCGTCGAGCGAGACGCCGCCGGCCGACGCGATGTCGGCCGCGAGCGTGCGCGAGAAGCCGAGCAGCTTCGCGAGACCGGCGTCGACGCGCGCGCCCTCGAGCCCGTCGGGAACGGGGAAGGAACGGTGCTCCATCAGGCTCCGGTCGCGGCTTCGCGAAGCGGAGCGTCACCGTCGGCCGCTGCCGCGGGCGTCTCGCGCTGCATGCTCTCGGCGGCGTCGCGCTTCGCGGGCCGGAGCTCGCGTGAACCGTCGAGGCCGATGCCGCGGATGGTGAGGATCATGAAGAGCACCATGCTCGACACGATGGCGATGTCGGCGACGTTGTAGATCGCCGGGATCAGCCATGGCGTCGAGATGAAGTCGACCACGTGGCCGAGGCCGAACGACGGCTCGCGGAAGAGCCGGTCGGTCAGGTTGCCGAGCACGCCGCCGAGCAGGAGTCCGAAGACGACGGCCCAGGCGATCGAGCGGATGCGCCGCGCGAACCACACGATGAAGGTGATGACGCCGGCAGCGAGGATCGTGAAGATCCAGGTCATGCCGCTCGCGAGCGAGAAGGCCGCACCCGGGTTCCGCACGAACTGCCACTGGAGCAGCGAGCCGAGCACCGGCACGATCTCACCCTCGGTGAGGTTCGAGACGACGAGGAACTTGCTCAGCTGGTCGAGGCCGTACGCCGCGAGTGCGGCGCCGGCCACGACCAGGAGGGCGGTGGCGGAGCCGACCTTCGCGGCCGGCTCAGCCTCCAAAGCCCTGGAACGTCGGTGCCGGCTGCTCAGCGGGCAGGCCCGATGCGCCGACCGGCGACGAGAAGCCCTGGTTGCCGGTCACCTGCACCGGCGCTGCGGTGTCGAGCTCTCGGAGCTGGCCCTCGATGTAGTTCTTCAGCTTCGCGCGGTAGTCGCGCTCGAACACGCGGAGCTCGTCGACGCGCTTCTCGAGTGCGACGCGCTCCTGGTCGAGCACGCCGATCTGGGCGCGCTGCTTGGCCTCTGCCTCTGCGACGACTCGCGCGGCAGTGGCGTGACCCTCGGCGATCAGCGCATCGCGCTTCTCGACGCCCTCGCGGACGTGCTCCTCGTGGAGTCGACGCGCGAGCTGCAGGAGGTTCGTCGTGCTCGCCTGCTCGTCGAAGTCCGACTGCTGCGAGACGGGCTGCTGCATCGGCACCGCGACTGTGGGCGGCGGAGCCGCCGGCTCGGTGTAGACCGCGGCAGCTGCCGGCGCAGCGGCGGCGGGTGCCTTGGCGGCCTCCGCAGCACGGGCCTCGGCCGCGGACAGCCGCTGACGCAGCTCCTCGTTCTCCCCGTTCAGTCGACGAAGCTCCACCACGACCTCGTCGAGGAAGTCGTCGACCTCGTCTTGGTCGTAGCCTTCCCGGAACTTCGTCGCCTGGAAGCGCTTGTTGACCACATCTTCCGGAGTTAGCGCCATGGCTTTCCACCCTCAAATCTGTCGAACTGTTCGATCACGTTCAGCTAACGGTAGCAAAGACATCCTCAGAGTCGTGAGTGCCGATCGTCTCGACCTCATCCCTCGCAGGAGATCATCAGCCGGGCATGGACGCCGCCTGCTGCAGAAAGGACACCACGGTCATCGCGACGATCACGACGAGCATGGCCAGACTCCACCCCAGATCCAATGCGACTTGGCCGATGCGGATCGGCGGCACGAGCCGCCGGAAGAAGCGCACGGGCGGGTCGGTGAGGCTGTAGACGGCCTCGACGACCACCAGCCAGCCACCACGAGGGCGCCATGACCGGTTGAAGGTGCGTACGAGATCCAGTACGAACCGCCCCCACATCACGAAGAAGTAGATGAGCAGCAGCAGGTAGAGGATGTTCCAGACGACGAGCAGCGCGCCCACGACGGGCTACGCGTGCGTGAAGAACGACGCGTCCACGTCGCCTTCACTCTCGCCGGTCTCCCCCGAGACGACCACGTGTGCGGGCGAGAGCAGGAAGACCTTGCTCGTCACGCGCTCGATCTTGCCGTAGAGGCCCTGCGAGAGGCCGCTCGCGAAGTCGATGAGACGACGTGCGTCGGCGTCCGACATCTGCGAGAGGTTGATGATCACGGGGACGCCCTCGCGGAACGACTCGGCGATCACCTGTGCGTCACGATACTGACGCGGGTGGACGGTCAGGATCTCGTTCATCTCCACCTGCGGTGTACTCGGTTGAACATGGTTCTTGCGCAGCGGCGTGACCGATGCACCAGCCCTCGGTGCGGGCGCCGCGTTCGCGACCGGGGTCACCGGTGCGGGCGCGTGGGCCTGCGTGGTCTCCTCTTCGAGCTCTTCATCGGCGAGTCCGAGATAGACCATCGTCTTCTTGAGCGGGTTCGACATCGCTGCCTCCGTCTGTGTTCCGTCTCTTCGAGGTTAACCGGCGACCGGCCGATTCCCGGTGATTGCCGTTCCGATTCTCAGGTGTGTCGCACCCTCCATGATCGCGTCGCGAAAATCGTGCGACATCCCCATGGACAGATCCCGTGCCGTCGGGTCGAGTTTCCGCACCTGCTCCGACAACTCGCGAACGCGCGCGAATGCGGGCCGGGCGGGTTCGCCGAGCGGGGCGACCGCCATCAGGCCGCGCAGGCGCAGCCCTGGCGTCTCGAGCACGCGCTCGACGAGCGCCTCGAGCGCATCCGGCGCGACGCCGCCGCGGCCGGGATCGTCGGTGAGGTTGACCTGCACGAAGCAGTCGACGGATGCCTCGTCGGACCGCAGCGCGTCGACGAGCGCCGCACGGTCGACCGAGTGGATCGCCGAGGCGTACGCGCGCGCCTGCCTGGCCTTCTTGCTCTGCAGCTGCCCGACGAAGTGCCAGCGCAGGTCGAGGTCCGCGAGCTCGGCGGCCTTCGCCTGCGCCTCCTGGTGGCGGTTCTCGCCGACGTCGCGCACTCCGAGCTCCGCCAGCTGCGCCACGAGGGCCGCGGGATGGAACTTCGTGACGACGATCGTCGTGATCTCGGCGGGGTCGCGGCCCGCGTCGCGCGCGGCATCCGACACCTGACCGGCCACCCGTGCGAGGCGCCCGGCCAGGGAGTCCACGGCCGGCGTCGCGTCGCTCACTTCAGGAAGTCGGGGATGTCGAGGTCGTCGTCGTCGGTGTCGAACGCCGGGTCCGAGACGATCTGATCGGCCGTCGCCGTCTCGACCTCGCCCCAGTTCGCCGTCTCGACGAGCTCGTCGATGTCGATCTCGGCGATGACGTCGGCCACCTCGCTCGAGATGGCACCGCCGCCGACCGCTGCACCGACGGCGGCGGGCACGAAGTTCGTGCGTCGCGCCTCGACAGGCTTCGCGTTCGGCTCGCCGCCGTCGAATCCGGCGGCGATGACCGTGACGCGCACCTCGTCGCCGAGCGTGTCGTCGATGACGGCGCCGAAGATGATGTTCGCTTCGGGGTGCACGGCCTCCTGCACGAGTCGCGCGGCGTCGTTGATCTCGAAGATGCCGAGGTTCGACCCGCCCTGGATCGAGAGGAGCACGCCGTGGGCGCCATCGATCGAGGCCTCGAGCAACGGACTCGCGACGGCGAGTTCGGCCGCCTTGATCGCTCGATCGGCCCCCCGCGACGAGCCGATGCCCATGAGCGCGGAACCCGCGCCCTGCATGACCGACTTCACGTCGGCGAAGTCGAGGTTGATGAGGCCGGGCGTCGTGATGAGGTCGGTGATGCCCTGGACACCGGCGAGCAGCACCTGGTCGGCGGTGGCGAAGGCCTCGAGCATCGAGATTCCGCGGTCGCTGATCTCGAGCAGGCGGTCGTTCGGCACCACGATGAGGGTGTCGACCTCTTCCTTCAGGCGCGCAACGCCCTGCTCCGCCTGGGTCTGGCGCCGCTTGCCCTCGAAGCCGAACGGCTTCGTGACGACACCGATGGTGAGCGCACCGATCGACTTCGCGATGCGAGCGACGACGGGGGCTCCGCCGGTGCCCGTGCCGCCGCCCTCTCCGGCGGTGACGAACACCATGTCGGCACCCGCGAGTGCCTCCTCGATCTCCTCGGCGTGATCCTCGGCGGCACGACGGCCCACCTCGGGGTCTGCGCCGGCGCCGAGGCCGCGAGTGAGGTCGCGCCCCACGTCGAGCTTCACGTCGGCATCCGACATGAGCAGCGCCTGCGCGTCGGTGTTGATCGCGATGAACTCGACTCCGCGGAGCCCGAGCTCGATCATGCGATTGACGGCGTTGACACCGCCGCCGCCGATCCCGACGACCTTGATGACAGCGAGGTAGTTCTGGTTTGTCGACATGACCGGCCTTCCGTGCGAACTCTGAACCCTGAACCTCTAGTCGAAGGTTAAAGTTTTGCTGAGTATGCAATTCCTGTGATGACGGTAGGCTCCCGGCGGCCTCTCCCGCGAAAGGATCACCCGCGTGTCGCGAACCGACGGGCGGATCGGCTGGGATCCGACCGATTTCGCGCTCCGGCTACCGCGTCACGGCACTCGCCGGCGATGACACGTCGTACTCGCCGACCGTGTCGGGCGGCGCAGCGACCATGAGTCGAGCGAGCACGGCCGCCTTCGCGGCGGACTCCTCCGCACTCCCCCAGACGACGGTCGCACCGGTCGACAACTCGAGCCGTACATCGTCGGCGGTCGCAGCCGACGCCCCGACGAGCTGCCCTCGGATCTCGGCCGGAAGGCTCCGGATCACCGCGGCCGCGGCCCGGAAGCCCTCCCCCGCGACGCCGTCCTCCGTGACGATCAGCGGTTGCCCCTCCGGGCGTTCCGCCGGTCGCTCGATGACGACACCGGCCGCATCGACGAGTTCGAGGCCCGACCCCGTGTCGACCACGCCGACCGGCACCCGCTCGACGATGCGCACGACGAGGGTGCCCGGCGGGATCGTCTCGGTGGAGTACGTCTCGATGAGCGGGAACGCCGAGAGCGCCGAGAGCACGTCGGCGCTCGCGATGAGCGGCAACGGCGTGCCGAGCGTGTCGTCGAACGCCGCCTGCACGTCGGCGACGGGGATGCGCGAGGCGCCCTCGACCCGGACCTCGCGCAGCGCCATGAGCGGCGAGTAGGCGCCGACCGCCACGACCACGACGAGCGCCACGATCGAACCGAGTACGACCGACCAGGCGATCCGCCGTCGGCGCGAGCGCTTCGTGAACCGCCGCACCTCCTGGCGCTCGTACTTGCGACGCTCCTTGCCCGCTGCGGCGAGCTCGCGTTTGGCAGCCCTGGCGCTCTTCGCCGTTGCGGGAGCGGCATCACCTGCGTCGCCGAGCTCGGGCGCCGTCGGACGACCGGGCGCGCCGACACCGGTCGGGCTGCCGCCCGCGCCCGTGACGAGCGGCGTCACGGGCGTCGCGACCACGATCGCGATCGGCTCGGTCGAGACCTGATCGGCAGCGGAGCCCGGGCTCCGTCCGCTCGAACCACGAGCGCCGGGCGCCGCGCGGTCGGCACGGATGCCCGAGGTCGCCGCCGGGCGCTGCCCCTGCGAAGCACGCGCCTCAGACGGCCGGGCTTCGGAAGGCCGCGCCGCGTCGGCGGCCGGACGAGACGCGCGAGGCGCACGTGCGACCGGCCCGTCGAACCCCTGAGGCCGTTTCACGCGGGCTCCGGCGTCATCCGCGCTCGCGCTCGAGCGAACCGAGCAGCTGGGGCACGATGCGGTAGACGTCGCCGCAGCCGAGCGTGATCACGAAGTCGCCGCTGCGGGCGATGCTCGCCGTGTAGTCGGCGGCCTGCTGCCAGTCGGGCACGAAGGCGACGTGTGCGGGGTCTGCGAAACGGTCGCTGACGAGCGCACCGGTCACCCCGGGAACGGGGTCCTCGCGCGCACCGTAGACGTCGAGCACGACGGTCTCGTCGGCGAACTGCTCGAGCACCTCGGCGAACTCCTTGGCGAAGGTCTGCGTGCGGCTGTACGTGTGCGGCTGGTGCACGGCGATGATCCGGCCCTCGCCGACCACCGTGCGCGCTGCAGCCAGCGCGGCGGCGACCTCCGTGGGGTGGTGGGCGTAGTCGTCGTAGACGCTGACGCCGCCCACCGTGCCGTGCAGCTCGAAGCGCCTGCCGGTGCCGGCGAACCGGGCGATGCCGGCGAGGGACGCCTCGGGGTCGAACCCGAGTCCGACGAGCACCGCGAATGCGCCCGCCGCGTTGATGGCGTTGTGCAGCCCGGGGATGAGCAGGGTGGCGCGGTAGGTCGCGCCCTCGTAGTCCACGGCGAAGGAGACGGGGCCGTCGGTCTCGACCGAGTGCACGCGCACCGTGGCATCCGCCGCCTGGCCGAAGGTGACCACGCGATCATGCGAGAGCTTCTCGGTGACCCGCTTGGCACCGGCGTCGTCGGACGAGACGACGACGAGCTCGCGTGCACCGTCGGCGAAGGTCACGAAGGCCTGCTCGAAGGCGTCGCGCGAGCCGTAGTGGTCGAGGTGGTCGGGGTCGACGTTCGTGATGAGTGCGACCGAGGTGTCGTAGAGCAGGAAGGAGCCGTCGGACTCGTCGGCCTCGACGACGAACAGCTCGCCGTCGCCGGCGGCCGACGAGACACCGAGTCCCTCGATGACGCCGCCGTTGACGAAGTTCGGGTCCTCGCCGAGCGCGAGGAGACCGGTGACGATCATGCCGGTGGAGGTGGTCTTGCCGTGGGCGCCTGCGACCGAGACGAGGCGGCGGCCCGCGATGAGCGCGGCCAGGGCGAGCGAGCGGTGCAGCACCGGGAGGCCGCGCTCGAGCGCGAGGCGGTACTCGGGGTTGTCCTCCCAGAGCGCGCCGGTGACCACGACGGTGTCGATGTCGTCGGCGAGGTTCGCGGCATCGTGGCCGATCGCGATCTCGGCGCCGAGCTCGCGAAGGGCCGCGATGTTGGCGGAGTCGCGAACGTCGGACCCGGTGACCCGGTGGCCGTCGCCGAGCATGAGTCGGGCGATGCCGCTCATGCCGGATCCCCCGATGCCGACGAAGTGCACGGCGCCGAGTTCGGCGGGGATCTGGGCGGAGAGGTCGGGCTTGATCGTCACGGTGCTGCGGTTCTTCCTGGGTGCGGTCGAGTGCGGACGGGTGCGTGGCGTCGAAACGCCGGGGTTCGTGCGAGCGGATGTCGCGACATCCGCTCACTCAACGTTACGCGCCTTGCGGGCCGGCGCCGGCTGCCTCGCCGAGCGCCTCGTCGACGAGGGCGACCATGCGGTCGGTGCCGTCGCGGAAGCCCACGGATGCCGCGGCGGCCGCCATTGCGCGAAGGCGCTCCGCGTCGGCGAGCATCGGCAGCAGCGAGGCGTCGACCCATGCGGGCACGAACTCGGCGTCGTCGACGAGCACGGCACCGCCGGCGGAGACGACGCCCGCGGCGTTGAACCGCTGCTCGCCGTTGCCCACCGGGTAGGGCACGAACACCGCGGGGATGCCGAGCGCCGAGAGCTCGCACACCGTCGCCGCCCCGGCGCGCGAGACCGCCGCGTCGGCGACCGCGAGGGCGAGGTCCATGCGATCGGCGTACTCGACCATGTGGTAATCGGCAACACCGGGGTCGACGACCTCGGAGTTCGCGCCCGTCACATGGAGCACCTGCCAGCCCGCAGCCGTGATCGCGCGTGCTGAGTCGACCATCGTGCGGTTGATACGACGTGCACCGAGCGAGCCGCCGGTCGCGAGCAGCACCGGACGCGATGCGTCGAGTCCGAAGTGAGCGGCGGCTTCAGCTCGCAGCGCGGCCGGATCGAGCGTCTCGATCTCGCGCCGGAGCGGCATGCCCACGAGCTGCGCCCGTGGCAGGGGCGTGCCCTCGAACGCGACGCCGACCGTCGCGGCGAATCGAGCGCCGAGCCGGTTCGCGAGACCGGGGCGGGCGTTCGCCTCGTGGATCGCGACGGGGATGCCCGCGCGTCGCGCGGCGAGGTAGGCCGGTGTCGAGACGTAGCCGCCGAAGCCCACGACGACGTCGACGCCGCGTTCGTCGATGATGCGGAAGACCGCGGCGATCGACTCGCGGAACCGCGAGGGGAAGGCCACGGCAGCACGGTTCGGCCGCCGCGGGAACGGCACCTTCGCGATCGTCAGGAGCTCGTACCCGCGTGCCGGCACGAGGCGCGCCTCGAGTCCCTCCGCCGTGCCGAGCACGAGCACGGACGCCTCGGGGTCGCGTTCGCGCAGGCGGTCGGCGACGGCGAGCAGCGGGTTCACGTGGCCGGCGGTGCCGCCGCCGGCGAGGAGGTACGTCGTCATCGGGCGGCCCGCGTCGCTGCGGGTCGTCCGCGCTTTCGTGCGGCTGCCCGGGCAGCGGCCCGCGCCGGGGCTTCGGGATCGCGCGCGACCGACAGCACGATGCCGATCGCGAAGAGCGTGGTGAGCAGAGCCGTGCCACCCGCGGAGACGAGCGGCAACGGGACACCGAGGACAGGGAAGACGCCGAGCACGACACCGATATTGACACACGCCTGACCGATGATCCACACGAGCACCGCCGCGGACGCCGCGCGACCGAACGGCGTACGTGCACCGCGCAGCACGCGCCCGAGGGCGACGGCGAGCACGACGAACATCGCGATGACGACGATCGCACCGATCAACCCGAGCTCTTCGCCGATGATCGCGAAGATGAAGTCGTTGTCGGCCGCGGGCAGCCACGACCACTTCGCGGCGGAGTTGCCGAGACCGACGCCGAAGACACCGCCGTTCGCGAGGGCGAACGATCCGTGCTGGATCTGCCAGCAGTCGCTGATCGCATCGCCCGTGCCGCCGCTCTCGCAGTTCGCGTCGAGGAAGGAGGTGATGCGCCGCATGCGGTTCTCGCTCGACACCGCGACGATCACGAACAGCACGATGGCCGCGAAGATCGGCGGAAGCAGCAGTCGCAGCCGAACGCCGATCAGGAACAGGGCGCCGAGCAGCATGGCCCCCATGATCATGACCGTGCCGAGGTCGCCGCCGAGGAGCACGAGGCCGATGGCACCGCCCCCGACGAGCACGATCGGCAGCACGCCGTGCACGAAGTCGCCGAGCAGCGCCTCCTTCTTGGTGACGATGAGGCCGAGCCACATGACGAGCGCCACCTTGATCAGCTCCGACGGCTGGAACTGCATCGGACCGAGCTGGATCCAGTTCGTGTTGCCGCCGACCTCGATGCCGAGCGGGGTCGCGATGACGAGGAGCTGCAACGCGCAGGCGACGATGAGCGTCGGCCAGGCGAGACGCATCCAGAACTTCTCGGGCATCCGACTCGCGATGAGCATGATCGGGATGCCGAAGACGGCGAAGAGCCCCTGACGCAGCGCCTGCGCGAAGAAGCTCTCGTCTTCGAGGTGCGACTGCACGACGGAGGCGGAGAGCACCATCACGAGGCCGAAGACGACCAGGAAGAGCGTCGTGCCGAGCAGCAGGAAGTAGTCGGCCGACTCGACGCGGAAGACGCGACCGAGACGGATCCTGGCGGCGGAGACGCCCGTCGGCTCAGGCTCCTGGGAGCGGTTCGCGCGGGGCGGAGTCGCCATCCGCCTCACCTCCCAGCATCGATCCGACCGCGTCGTGGAACCGCCGTCCGCGATCGCCGTAGTCGGCGAACTGGTCCATCGACGCCGCAGCGGGCGCGAGGAGTACGGTGTCGCCCTCTTCAGCGACCGCCGCGGCCAGGGCGACCGCGTCGGGCATCACCGTCTCAGTGTCATCCGTGACCACTTCGAAGAGCGGCAGCTCGGGCGCGTGTCGGCGGAACGCCTCGACGAGCGCTGCGCGATCGACCCCGATCACGATCGCCGCGCGGAGGCGAGCCACGTGGGCGGCGACGAGGGCATCGGCGTCGACGCCCTTCAGCAGGCCGCCCACGATCCACACCACCTTGCCGAACGCTCGCAGCGACGCCTCGGCCGCGTGCGGGTTCGTCGCCTTCGAGTCGTCGACCCAGCGGATGCCGCCGGAGACCGCGACCGTCTCGATGCGGTGCGCATCGAGGCGGAAGGTACCGAGCGCATCGTGGATCACGCCGACCGGCACGCCGAACGAGCGCGCGAGGGCGGATGCCGCGAGGATGTTCGCCACCACGTGCGGGGCGGTGAGCCCCCTCGGCTCCAGCTCGTCGATCGTGATGATCTCGAGTGCGGCGGTGTGGCGGTCGTCGAGGAAGGCGCGGTCGCAGAGGATGCCTTCGACGACACCGAAGTCGCTCGGCCCCGGCACGTCGAGACCGAAGCCGATGGCGCGCGCGCCCTCTTCGACCTCGGCGTCTTCGACCATGCGCCTCGTCGCCTCGTCGGCGCGGTTGAACACGCATGCGATCTTCGTGTTCTCGTAGACCGTCGCCTTCGCGGCGCGGTAGGCCTCGAACGAGCCGTGCCAGTCGAGGTGGTCGTCGGCGATGTTCAGCACGGTGCTCGCCCACGGGTGCAGCGCGCCCGGGCCCGACGTCGGCAGGTGGTGCAGCTGGTAGCTCGAGAGCTCGACGACGAGCACGTCGAAGCCGCCCGGGTCGCGCACCGCGTCGAGCACCGGCACGCCGATGTTGCCGCAGGGTGCGGCGCGCAGGCCGTTCGCCGCGAGGAACGTCGCCGCCATCTGCACGGTCGTCGTCTTGCCGTTCGTGCCGGTGACGAGGATCCACTCCGCGGTGTTCACCTTGTCGCGCACGCGCCAGGCGAGTTCGATGTCGCCCCAGACCGCGATCGACGACTCTGCCGCCCACGTGAGCACGGGGTGATCGGGGTGGAACCCGGGCGAGGCCACGATGAGCTCGGGCGCGAAGTCCACGACCTCGGCGGGCACGGCATCGAGCGGATGCCGCAGCAGACCGGCCCCGATGACCTCGAGGATGCGCGCGCGGTCGTCGTCGACCTCGGGCGCGACGACGAGCACCGCGGCTCCGAGTTCGGTGAGCGTGTCGGCGACGGCGAACCCGGTGACGCCGAGGCCCATGACGACGACGCGGAGACCCGACCAGTCGGCGTTCCAGCTGGTCAGCGAATCGAGACGAGCGGCGATGGGTGCAGCGGCATCCGTCATCAGCTCTGCAGCCACTCGAAGTAGAAGGCGCCGACGCCGGCCGCGACGAGCAGTCCCCCGATGATCCAGAAGCGCACGACGATCGTGACCTCGGCCCAGCCCTTCAGCTCGAAGTGATGGTGGATCGGACTCATCAGGAAGATGCGCTTGCCGCCCGTGAGCTTGAAGTACGCCCGCTGCACGATCACCGAACCGGTCTCGATCACGAACAGGCCGCCGATGAGCAGGAGGAGGAGCTCGGTGTGGCTGACGATCGCGAGGGCGGCGAGTGCGCCGCCGAGCGCCAGCGACCCGGTGTCGCCCATGTAGATCTTCGCGGGGTTCGTGTTCCACCAGAGGAAGCCGATGAGCCCGCCGACGATGGCCGTCGCCACGATCGCGATGTCGAGCGGGTCGCGCACGTCGTAGCTGCGGTAGGCATCGCTCGGATTCAGGCCCGCACCGAAGCGCGACTGGTTGAACTGCCAGAAGCCGATGATCACGAACGAGCCGATCGCGAGGATCGACGCGCCGCTGGCGAGCCCGTCGAGCCCGTCGGTGACGTTGACGGCGTTCGACGTGCCGACCGCGAGCAGGCAGATCCAGATGACGTAGAGCACGATGCCGACGATCGTGCCGAACACCATGAAGTCGAGTGGCAGATCGCGGATGAACGAGATCTTCGTGTTCGCCGGTGTGATGCCGTGCTCGTTCGGGAACTGCAGCGCCATCAGGGCGAAGAGCGCCGCGATGACCACCTGTCCTGCGACCTTCGCCCAGCCGCCGAGGCCGAGGCTCTGCTTCTTGCGGGTCTTCAGGAAGTCGTCGATGAAGCCGACCACGCCGAGCCCGACCATCATGAACAGCACGAGCATGCCCGACGCCGTGGGCTTCTCGTTCGAGACGAGGAGCGTGGCGACGAAGTACCCGAACAGCGTACCCAGGATGAAGATGATGCCGCCCATGGTGGGCGTGCCGCGCTTGACGTGATGGCTCTGCGGCCCGTCGTCACGGATGAACTGCCCCCACCCGAGCCGCGTGAACAGCCGAATGAACAGCGGGGTCAGAAACAGCGTGAAGGCGAGCGACAACGCCCCAGCGGTCAGCAGTGCTCTCACGCGAACCATTCTCCCAGTCGGTCGCCCAGCAGGCGGATCATCAGTGCTGCCCCGCCGCTCATCAGTGCTGCCCCGCCGCTCATGCGAACCATTCTCCCAGTCGGTCGCCCAGCAGGCGGAGACCCGCCGAGTTGGACGATTTCACCAATACCGTGTCGCCGGGGCGCACGGACGACGTGACGAGGTCGAACGCCTCGTCTGCGGACTCGACGAATGCGGATTCGCCGTCCCAAGATCCCTCGTTGATCGCCGTGATGTGCAGGCGACGCGCGCCCGCCCCCACCACGACGAGCTGCGAGATGCCGAGTCGCACCGCGAGCAGGCCGATCCGGTCGTGCTCCTCGCCCGAGAACTCGCCGAGCTCGCTCATCTCACCGAGCACCGCGATCGTGCGGGCCTCGGGATTCTTCACCTGTGCGAGCGTCTTCAGCGCCGCCGACATCGAGTCGGGGCTCGCGTTGTAGGCGTCGTTGATGATCGTGACGCCGTCGCGGCCGCCCATGACCTGCATGCGCCAGCGTTCGGCGAGGGTCACCTGCTCGAGGGCCTCGACGACCGAGGCGAGCGGCACGCCGAGTTCGACGGATGCCGCGATCGCAGCGAGTGCGTTCATGACGTGGTGCTCCCCCAGGACCGAGAAGCGCACGTGCGCGGTCTCGCCACCGGGGATCGTCACGGTGAACTCGGTGCCGCGGGCATGGGCACGGATGTCGGTCGCGCGGACATCGGCGGACTCGCCGAAGCCGAACCAGACGACGCGCGCCGCCGTGAGTCCCGCCATGGGCACCACGCGGGGGTCGTCGGAGTTCAGCACCGCGACATCCGTCTCGAGGAGGTCGGTGACCATCTCGGACTTGGCGCGCACGGTCTGCTCGATGCCGCCGAACTCGCCGGCATGGGCGAGCCCCACCTTCAGCACGATGCCGACGTCGGGCCGGGCCATGCGCACGAGGCGCGCGATCTCGCCGACGCCGGAGGCGCCCATCTCGGCGACGAGGAACTCGGTGTCGTTCGTGAGCTCGAGCATCGTGATCGGTGCACCCACCTCGTTGTTGAACGAGGCGCGTGCTGCGACGGTCGGACCGACCTGCTCGAGCACGGTGCGGAGGAGGTTCTTCGTGGTCGTCTTGCCGTTCGAGCCGGTCACGCCGACGATGCGGAGGCGCCCGAGTGCGCGCACCCGGCGCACGACCTCGGTCGCGAGGGCGCCGAGGGCGTCGACCGAATCGGCGACGACGATCTGGGGCACCGCCAGGTCGAGCGCGTGCTCGACGATCAGCAGCGCGGCGCCCTGCTCGGCGGCGGTGGGTGCGAAGCGGTGGCCGTCGTCGAACTCGCCGCGCTTCGCGACGAAGACGCCGCCGGGCTCGACCTCGCGGGAGTCCGTCGTCACGACGCCGTCGATCACGGTGTCGTCGGCCGCCGCGGTACCGTCGAGTCGGAGCACGCCGTCGACGGCCGAGGCGATCTCGGTCAGGGTCAGGGCGATCATGCGAGCCACCCCGCGTCGCGCAGCGCCTGCCGGGAATCGTCTCTGGCGGAGTACGGGATCTTGACGCCCTTCACTTCGTGGTAGTCCTCATGGCCGGGGCCGGCGTAGAGGATCGCGTCGCCTTCGCCCGCGAGGGCGAGCGCGGCGCGGAACGCCTCGTGCGGATCGGCGATCTCGTGGATCTCGCGGTCGGGGACCGCCTCGCGGGCGCCCGCGATGAGCGCGGCGCGGATCGAGGCCGGGTCTTCGAACCGGGGGTGGAAGTCGGTGATGACGACCGCATCGGCACCGCGGGCCGCGATCGCACCCATCTCGCCGCGCTTCGTGGTGTCGCGGTCGCCGTCGGCGCCGAAGACCATGATGATGCGCCCGTCGGTCGAGCGACGGATCGCGCCGAGCGTCTGGAGGAACGCGTCGGGGCTGTGGCCGTAGTCGATGTAGACGACCGGACCGCGGTCGCCCGAGATGCGCTCTGCACGGCCGGGGATGTACGCGTCGACGCCTCCGTCGCGCTCGAGCGCCTCGGCGATGCGGTCGAGGTCGTACCCGGCCTCGACGAGCATGACGATCGCGAGGGCGGCGTTCGCGGCCATGTACCAGCCGAGGAGCGGCACACGCGTCTCGAGACGCCGACCGCCGGGCCCCTCGAGCAGGAACGAGGTGTGGTCGGCGCCTTCTTCGAGCACCGTGATGCGCCAGTCGGCCTCGACGCCGTCGATCGAGGTGAGCGTCGTCACCGGAATGCCCGATTCGGCGAGCAGGCGCCGTCCCCACTCGGAGTCGACGGTGACCACGCCGCGACGAGCGCGCTCGGGCTGGAAGAGGTCGCGCTTCGCTTCGAAGTACTCGTCCATCGAGGCGTAGTCGTCGAGGTGGTCGTGCGTGAGGTTCGTGAACCCGACGACGTCGAACACGAGACCGTCGACACGGTGGCGGGAGAGCGCCTGGGCCGACACCTCGATGCCGACGGCGCGCACATCGACCTCGCGCATCCGCGCCAGGAGCGCGTGCAGTTCGCTCGCCTCGGGGGTGGTCAGCGAGCTCGTGACGGCTTCGTCGCCGATGCGGCGCTCGGCGGTCGAGGTGAGCCCTGCGGTGACTCCGAGCTGGCGGAGCATGCCGTAGAGCAGGTACACGACGCTCGTCTTGCCGTTGGTGCCGGTGACCGCGAACATCGTGGCGGGGTTGTCGGCGGTGCCGTGGATCCAGGCAGCGACGTCGCCGAGTGCGGCGCGCACGTCATCGGTCACGAGGATCGGGAGGCCGGCTTCGGCCGCGCGCTCCGCGCCGGCCGGGTCGGTCAGGAGCGCGACGGCACCCGACTCGCGGGCGGCGGCGGCGAAGTCGGCACCGTGGGCGTTGCGGCCCGGAACTCCGACGTAGAGGTCACCGGGCTGCACGGTCTTCGAGGAGAGCCCTGCGCCGGTCACCTCGAGACCGTCGATCTCGCCGAGCACGGCGAATCCGAATGCTTCGGCGAGGCCGGGAAGCGATCGAGGACTCGGGTGCTTCGGCCGGAGAGCCGTGAGAGGCGATCCGGTCACGAACCCAACTTTCTCACCAGGTAGCTGGCAGCTCGGGCGCCTGGGCGCCGGATGGAACGGTCCGGTACTTCTTCAGCACCTGGCTCATCACCTCTTGGAAGACGGGAGCGGATGCGGCGGACGAATTCATCTTAACGGGATTCATGATGCTCACCGAAACGACGAACTGCGGATCGTCCGCCGGGGCGAAGCCCGAGACCGAGACGAGGTACTCCTTGCGATAGCCGCCGTTGCCGTCCGGGAACTGCGCGGTGCCGGTCTTCGCGGCGACCCGGTAGCCCGGGATGTTCCATTCATCCGAGAGCCATGCATCCTGATAGACGCGCTCGAGCATCTGGCTCGTCTCGGTCGCGGCCTGCTCCGAGATCACGCGCTCGCCCTGCGTCGGTGCAGCCGTCGCCGTGCCGTCGTCGCTCACGCAGCTGTCGACGAGTGAGACGGGCATGCGCACGCCGCCGTTCGCGATGGTCTGGTAGACGCTCGCGATCTGCACCGCGGTGGTGGTCAGGCCCTGGCCGAACATCGTGGCGTACTTGGTCTGGTTGTCCCAGTCCTCGTCGGGGTCGCCGTGCAGGTCACCGGCTTCCTCCCCCGGGAATCCGACCTCGGTCTCGGCGCCGAGTCCGAACTTCACCATGTCGTCGTAACGTGCCCGGTCGGTCATCAGCTCGCCGAACTGCGACATCCCGGTGTTCGACGATTCGATGAGCACGCCCGTGAGCGTGAGGTTCTGGTCGTCATGACGCGAGCTGTCGTTGACGTTCGCTCCGTTCGGGAAGATGATCCGGTACGGGGCGACGATCTTGCTGAACGGGTCGGCGAGACCAGCGTTGATGACGGACGCCGCGGTGAGCGCCTTGAACGTCGACCCCGGTTCGAACGGCGCGGTGAACGAGCGCGATCCGCGATCCTCCGCGTCGATCGCCGACGGATCGTTCGGATCGACGGTCGGAACGTCGGCCACCGCCAGAAGCCGTCCAGTCTTGGCTTCCATGACGGTGACCGTCGCCCATTCGGCTCCGGTCTCCTGCACACGGGCCTCGGCGATGCGCTGCACGGCCCACTGCAGGTCGGTGTCGATCGTGAGCTTCAGGGTGCCGCCGTCGTGCGCCTGCTTGTGCACGATCTCGGTGCCGGGGATCCGCACCCAGTCCTGGAGGCTGTGCAGGTAGCTGACCTGGCCGTCCTCACTTGCGAGGCACTGGTTCTCGGAGAGTTCGAGGCCCTGGAGCGGGTCCCCGTCGGGGCCGACCCAGCCGACGAGGTTGCCGGCCACGGCTCCGTTCGGGTAGCGCCGGCTCGGGTGTTGGTACGGCTCGACCCATGGGATCTCGAGCGCCTTCACCTTCTCGTACGTCTCTGTGTCGACGAGCTTCGCCACGTACGCGAAGTCGGAATCCGGGTCGTCTGCCAGAGCGGCGCTGATGATGCCCTGCACCTGATCGCCCGTGAGTCCGACGACCGCGCCGAGCTCGGCCACGACCTGCTCGAGCGGAACGTCGACCTTCGTGGTCTTCTCAGGGTCTTCGGGGTCGGCCACTTCGCGTGCGACCGGACCCTTGGACGCCTGCTTGGGCGACAGTGCGATGTCGTAACGCATGACGCTGTCGGCGAGCACCTTGCCGTTCGCATCGACGATGTCGCCGCGCGCACCGTACACGGTGACCGGCTCGGAACGCGCCTCCTGCGCCTGTTCGTTGAGCTCGGCGGCCCGAACGATCTGGATGTCGACGAGACGCACGACGAAGACGCCGACCAGTGCGACCAGCACGGCGGCGGAGAGCAGGATCCGCCGCATCGGGTGACGGCTGGTTCGGTTCATCGAGTCGGTCCTCGCAAGCGATCGATCGGTCAGTGCGTAGCGGGCGTCGGGAGTCCGCCGTCGGGAGTCCCGGCCGGAGTCTCGGGTGCGGCACCCTCGACCTGACCGGGAGTTCCTTCGCTCGGAGTCTCCCCCGCCTGCGGCTGGCCGCCGAACGGCACGCCGTCGATCAACGCATTCGGGACGAGCGGAGCGGATGCCCCCGCCCCGCCCTCGGCCGCCGTCGGCTGGCCGAGCACGGCGCCGTCGGAGAGCCGGAGGTAGACCGGATTGGAGTTCGGCACCATGCCGAGCCCCTCCGCCTTCGTGGCGAGGAACTGAGGCGATTCGACACGGTCGAGGTCTTCGGAGAGCTTCTGCTCGTCACGGGTCAGCGTGGTCTGCTGCATCTGCAGCGCATCGATCTCGTAGGCGCCCTGCGTCACCGCGATCGAGAGCAGCAGCTGCGCCACGATGATGACCGCGACGCCGCCGAGCGCGATGACGGCATAGGCGAGCCTCGGCTTCGACCGAGCGGCTCGCTCGGGTGCCGGGCGGAGGCGTCGTTGCGGGCGCTCGGGCCCGACCCGCCGTGGCGCGGGGAGCGACTGAGCCTGCACTGCGCTCATGATGCCCTCCGCACGCGCTCCGCGGCTCGGAGCCGCACGGGCTTGGCCCGCGGGTTCTCCGCCTGTTCGTCTTCGCTCGCGAGTTCGGCGCCCCGCACCAGGAGCTTGAACTCGGGCCGGTGCTCGGGCAGCTCCATCGGCAGGCCGGCCGGAGCCGACGAACTCGACGCCGCCGCGAGCGAACGCTTGACGATGCGGTCCTCGAGCGACTGGTAGGCCAGCACGACGATGCGACCGCCGACGGCGATCGTGTCGAGCGCTGCGGGCATCGCCCGCTCGAGCACGGAGAGCTCTTCGTTGACCTCGATGCGCAGCGCCTGGAACACCCGCTTGGCGGGGTGACCCTGCCGCTGGATCGCGACCGGGGTCGCCGCCTGGATGATGGCGACGAGCTCGCCTGAACGCGTGATGGGGGCATCCGCTCGCGCCCGCACGATCGCCCGGGCGTACCGGGCGGCGAGCTTCTCCTCGCCGTAGTCGAGGAAGATGCGGCGGAGTTCGTCTTCGCTCTCCTCGGCGATCACCTCGGCCGCCGTGCGTCCGCTCGTGACGTCCATGCGCATGTCGAGCGGCGCATCCTTCGAGTAGGCGAAACCGCGCTCGGCACGGTCCAGCTGGAGGGAGGAGACGCCGAGGTCGAAGAGCACGCCCTGCACCTCGCGGAAGCCCTCGCCGCGAACGGCCTCGACGATGCCGTCGTAGACCGTGTGCACGAATCGTGCGCGGTCGCCGAACTTCGCGAGGCGTTCCCGGGCGATGCCGAGCGCGTCGGTGTCGCGATCGAGCCCGATGACGGTGAGCTTCGGGAACCGCTCGAGGAACGCGGCCGTGTGGCCGCCCATGCCGAGGGTCGCGTCGACCATCACGGCGGCGTCGCCCTCGAGGGCGGGGGCCAGGAGTTCGAGCGTGCGCTCGAGCATGACCGGGGTGTGAATGCGTTCGATGTCCATGATTCCGCCTTGCCTTCGTGGCCTCGGGTTCCGATCCCCATCCGTTCGTCCTGATGCGGGGAAGTGCACCAGGCGCGGCCGGCTGGGAGTCGGAGCCCGAGGACTAGAAGAGTCCGGGGATCACCTCCTCCGCCGTGTCCGCGAAGGCCGCCTCTTGCTCGGCGAGGTAGCTCGCCCATGCCGTCGCGTCCCAGATCTCCACCCGGCTGCCCGTTCCGATGACCGTGAGGTCGCGGTCGAGGCCCGCATACGCGCGGAGCGTGGCGGGGATGGTGACGCGATGCTGCTTGTCGGGGGTCTCCGCGGAAGCCCCCGAGAGGAAGACACGCATGTAGTCGCGCGCCTGCTTGCTCGTTACCGGGGCCTGGCGGATCTTGTCGCTCATGTTCTCGAACTCCCGCGCACTGAACACGTAGATGCAGTGTTCCTGCCCGCGCGTGAGCACGAGGCCGCTCGAGAGCTCCTCCCGGAACTTCGCCGGAAGAATGACGCGGCCTTTCTCATCGAGCTTTGGTTCGTAGCTACCGAGGAACACCGCACCACCCCCTTTCCTCCGGCCAGAATCCAGGTAACCCCACTTTACTCCACTCTCATCCACCGATCAACGACATTCGCTCGTTTTGGCGTGTTGCGGGCTTCGAGTTCCCTGTGAACACGCGGATTCGACCGGTGGAGCGGAGTGGAGGGTCCGGGAACGGAATCGACGAATCGAGCCCGATCTCAGCGGTTCAGGGCAGCGGATGTCGCGCCGGCAGCCCGGTCACCGGACCGGATGCCCTGGCGGGCGCACGAAAAAACGGGCCGATCCGAAGATCGACCCGTTCAGGTGGTGCGAAGTGGAGGGATCAGCCCTGGCCGTCCTGACGGCGGTCCCAGCGCTCGTTCATGCGATCCATGAAGCTGCCACCCGAAGCGGTACGGCCTCGACGGCCGGCCGTCGAGGGCTCGGCGGGAGCGGCGGCGGCGGCACCGCGTTTGGATGGGGTGATCGCGACGAGCACTCCTGCGAACATGAGCGCGAAGCCGATGACTCCGACGATGAGGAGCTGCGAGGCGACGCCCGCGATGAGGGCACCTGCCCCGGCGACGGCCAACAGCACTCCGAGCACGATGGCCCGGTAGTTCGGTCGTCGACCACGAACACCGCCGACCGCTTGCACGAAGTCGGCGTCATTGCGATAGAGGTTCCGCTCCATCTCCTCGAGAAGACGTTGCTCCTGCTCTGAAAGCGGCATCTCATTCCCCTCAGGCTCGGGATCGACGCATCCGAGTCCATTCTAGCCCTGCTCAGCCTCGCTAGGCTAGGCGGGTGGCTCACGGTTCCCGACTGGTCGATTTGGTGCACGAACGTATCGAGGGTTTCCTCGCCGAACGCACTTCCATTCTCCGCGAGATCAGCCCCGACCTCGCACCGCTCGATGCGTTCTCAAGGCGATTTCTCAGCGGAGGCAAGCGCTTCCGGGCGCTGTTCTGCTACTGGGGCTGGGAGGCCGTCGGCGGGCGGGGATTCGACCCATTCGCCCCCGAGGGCGGGCGCGACAAGTTCTCCGTGGTCTCCGCGGCATCCGCTCTCGAGCTCTTCCACGCGGCGGCGCTGCTGCACGACGACATCATCGACAACTCCGACACCCGGCGAGGCGCCCCGTCCGGACACCGTCTCTTCGAGCAGCTGCACGCGGATTCCGGCTGGGCGGGCTCGGCGCCCGAGTTCGGCCGCGCTTCGGCGATCCTCCTCGGCGACCTGCTGCTCGGCTGGAGCGATGAGCTGCTCGACGAGGGGCTCGCGGCGCTCCCCGACCGCGACGCGGCACGCATCGCTCGCTCGGAGTTCATGCGCATGCGCACCGAGGTCACGGCCGGTCAGTACCTCGACATCCTCGAGGAGCGCGCGTGGCGGAGCCAGACCGAGTCCGAGCAGCGGCTCCGTGCTGAGCGCGTCATCATCTACAAGTCGGCCAAGTACAGCATCGAGGCCCCGCTCGTGATCGGCGGCGCCATCGCCGGCGCCTCGACGGCGCAGTTCGACTCGCTTCGCGCCTTCGGCCTGCCGCTCGGCATCGCGTACCAGCTCCGCGACGACCTGCTCGGCGTGTTCGGCGACCCCGAGGTCACCGGCAAGCCGAGCGGCGACGACCTCCGCGAGGGCAAGCGCACCATGCTCATCGCGATCGCCCGCGAGCGACTCGCGCCCGGCCAGCGCCGGCTGCTCGACGAACTCCTCGGAGATCCCGACCTCGCCCCCGAGCAGGTCAGGATGCTGCAGCAGACGATCCGCGAGTGCGGTGCCGTCGACGAGGTCGAGGCCCTGATCACCGCGAACGTCGACACGGCCGCGACAGCGCTCGAGGCGGCGCCGATCAGCAGGGACGCCCGGGCGGAACTCGGCTCACTCGCGCGAGCGGTCACGCGCCGCACGAGCTGACGCCGGCCGGCGGTTCAGGCGGTCACCCGTCGGCGGACGGCCGCCCGACGGCGAACGGTCGCCCGTCGGCGGATCAGGCGAGCGCCTGCGCCACTCGACGAACCTCGGCCTTGCGCCCGGCGAGCAGTGCGGCGATCGGCGAGGTGCCGAGGCTGTCCTCCTCGGCGAGCATCCACTCGAGCGCCTCCTCGTCGGTGAAGCCGTTGTCGGCGAGCACGTTCGCCGTTCCGTACAGCTCGGGCAACGGGGCGTCGTCGCGCAGGAACACCGCGGGCACCTTGAGCACCCCGTCGATGCGGGCGGCGAGCAGGTGCCGGTCGTCGATGAGTCGACGAATGCGGCTCGGGCTCTGCCCGAGCATCTCGACGAGGTCGGGAACGGTCAGCCATTCGGTTTCGGCAGCATCGGTCACGTGTCAAGACTGCCACGAGCCGGGCATCTTGCGGAACCATCGATGGCGACACGCCCTTGCGCCCTCCCGCCGACCGCTTCACGAGACTCGCGTCGAGGTGTTTGACTCCCCCCATACCGCTATGCGACGGTTGCCGCGGGGGCCGGGAGCACCATGCCGGGCGTAAGGGGGCAACGATGACGCATGACGCCGAGACTGCGAACGGACAGGTCGACCATCCACGTCGGCTCGCGCGTGAGGGGAACGATCGGCGCCGGGGCATCCGCCGTCTGATCACCCTGCCGCTCGCCGTCGTCTCGACCATCGCCGTCACGCTCGGCATCGCACAACCCGCCGAGGCGGCGCCGCAACCGGCCAAGCGCATGCCCAAGGCGAAGGCCGCGAACGACGGACCCGCCCGGAACGCGGCGTCGGCGCCCGCGTCGGCCGGGGCGGTGCCCGCGGAGGTCACCGTGGCCGACGGCGACACCGTGAGCAGCATCGCAGAACGGTACGGCGTGGCCACCGCCGACGTCCTGGCGCTCAACGGGCTCGGCTGGTCGAGCCTGATCTTCGCCGGGCAGCGTCTGGCGTTGCCCGGGGGCGTCGCCGCCCCCGCACCGGTGCCGGTCGCCGCCGAGCTCCCCCGGCACACGGTCGTCGCCGGCGACACCATGAGCGGTATCGCCGCGACGTACGGCGTCGCACTCGACCAGATGCTGAGTGCGAACGGCCTGAGTCGTCAGAGCCTGATCTTCCGGGGTCAGTCCATCGTGCTGCCTCCCGGGGGCGCGGAGGCCGCGGCACCGGCCGCCCCGACGCCGGCGCCGGCAGCACCAGCACCTGCGCCGGTTCCACCCACAACGAGTGCCGAGGAGTACACCGTCGTCGACGGCGACACCCTCTGGGACATCGCCGCGCGGCACGACCTCGAGGTCTCCGAACTCGTCGCGATCAACGGCCTCGACACCGCCGCGGTGATCCGCGCCGGCCAGGTGCTGCGGGTCGCGCGACCGGTCGCCGTCGTCACCGTCGCCTCGGTCAGCGTCGCGCTCACCGAGGAGATGCGCGGCAACGCGAGCATCATCGTGAGCGTCGGACGCGCACTCGGCGTGTCCGACCAGGGAATCGTCATCGCCCTCGCCGCCGCGGCGCAGGAGTCTGGCCTGAAGAATCCCGAGTACGGCGACCTCGACTCGCTCGGACTGTTCCAGCAGCGCCCGAGCCAGGGTTGGGGCACCGTCGAGGAGGTCCTCGACCCGGTGCGATCCGCGACGGCGTTCTACGGCGGCGCCGCGAACCCCAACGCGGGCCGCACGCGCGGCCTGCTCGACATTGCCGGGTGGGAGTCGCTCACCGTGACGCAGGCCGCGCAGGCCGTGCAGTTGAGCGCCCACCCCGACCACTATGCGAAGTGGGAGACGTCGGCGCGAGCGTGGCTCTCCGAACTGGGCTGAGCCGGCGGCCGCGCATCACGATGGGGTTGCGATCGGCGCGCCGTCGGCGTTTGCAACGGTTGCGGCATATAGCTCTTCGTAGACTCTCAGAGTGACCACTGCGCCCGTCGACCCCATGATCGGCCGTCTCATCGACGGCCGCTATCAGGTGCGCTCCCGAATCGCCCGGGGCGGCATGGCGACGGTGTACCTCGCAACCGACCTGCGCCTCGAGCGTCGCGTCGCGATCAAGATCATGCACGGCCACCTCGCCGACGACAACACCTTCAAGACCCGGTTCGTGCAGGAGGCCCGCTCGGCCGCGCGCCTCGCGCACCCGAACGTCGTGAACGTCTTCGACCAGGGCCAAGACGCCGACATGGCCTATCTCGTCATGGAGTACCTGCCGGGCATCACCCTGCGCGAGCTGCTGAAGGACTACAAGAAGCTCACCCCCGAGCAGACGGTCGACATCATGGACGCCGTGCTCGCCGGCCTCGCCGCCGCGCACAAGGCGGGCATCGTGCACCGCGACCTGAAGCCCGAGAACGTGCTGCTCGCCGACGACGGCCGCATCAAGCTCGGCGACTTCGGCCTCGCGCGCGCCGCGAGCGCCAACACGGCGACCGGCCAGGCGCTGCTCGGCACGATCGCCTACCTCTCCCCCGAGCTCGTCACCCGCGGGGTGGCAGATGCCCGCAGCGACATCTACGCCGTCGGCATCATGATGTACGAGATGCTCACCGGCGAGCAGCCCTACGTCGGCGAGGCGCCGATGGCGATCGCCTACCAGCACGCCAACGACCAGGTTCCGACGCCGAGCTCGAAGAACCCCGCGGTTCCCGTCGAGCTCGACGAACTCGTGCTGTGGGCCACCAACCGCGACCCCGAGGCGCGCCCGAACGACGCCCGCGAGATGCTCGAGCGACTGCGCGAGGCCGAACCGTCGATCCGGTCCTCGCACCGTCCACTGCAGACGCAGGCGACGATGGTGCTGCCCGGGGGCGCGCTTCCGGTCGCCGCGGCGACCGCCGAGACGCGCGTGCTCGGCGCAGGCGGGGCGCCCGCCGCCACGTCGACGCTCGAGGCATCCGACGGCGACGACACCGAGGCGCTCGCGAAGAGCGCCGAGCGCCGCAAGCGCCGCGGCTACTGGATCGTCGCCCTCGTGCTCCTGCTGACCGGTCTCGCCGCCGGCACCGGCTGGTACTTCGGAGCCGGCCCCGGCGCCCTCGTCTCGGTGCCCGCGACGGCGACGCTCGCGCCCGACGCGGCGACGTCGATCCTCGAGGAGGCCGGATTCTCGGTCGAACCCGCCGAGCGCAACGACCCGGTCGTGCCCGCAGGGCAGGTGTCGGGCACCGACCCCGCAGGCGGTGAGCAGGCCCAGCGCGGCTCGACCGTGACGCTCTTCGTCTCGAAGGGACCGAGCATCCTCGCGGTGCCCGAGGTGCGCGGCTCGCCGTCGGCCGATGCCCGTGCGGCCCTGAAGGACTTCACCGTCGTCGAGCCGAACGTGCTGCAGTTCTCCGCAGACGTGCCGGCCGACACGGTCATCGACGTGCTCGATGTCGACGGCACCTCCGTCGGAGCCGAGTACGCCGAGCTCGGAGAACTGACGCTCGTCGTCTCCGCCGGCCCGATTCCCGACGTCGTCGGCATGTCCGCCGCCGATGCTGAGGCGGCACTCGCCGCCGTCGAACTCCAGGTCGCCTACGGCGAACCCGAGTTCAGCGACGACATCGCGGCTGATCTCGTGCTCTCGCAGTCGGCGACGAGCGACCCGGTGCGTCCGGGTGACACGCTGACGCTCATCATGTCGAAGGGTCAGGACCTCGTCGAGGTGCCGAACGTCATCACCGGTCAGACCGTGGCCCAGGCGCGTGCGCAGCTCGAGGCGCTCGAGTTCGAGGTCGGCTCGAACGTGCCGGCCTTCCTCGAAGGCGCCGTCATCGCGTCCGTTCAGGATCCTGCCGCCGGCACGAAGCTCAAGCGCGGCTCGAAGGTCAACGTCAACTTCGGCTGAGGCGAGCCGGTCGGGCCCCGCTTGCAGTGCTGCGGGTCGTCGACCTTCGCACGACATCACCCTGACGCCTCGGCGACGTCGTCGCGGGGGGGGGCCGCCCCCCCCCCGGGGTGTGGCCGGGAACCCCCCCCCCCCTTAGCCCGCCCCGCCCCCCCGCGTTAA